>CBRAFJ010000051.1:0-6451 GCA_967755195.1 uncultured bacterium
TATGAGAATGGCTTAACATGCCACATAATAGTTCATTTGTACAGTCTAATCCCGGGTGTGTAGTTAACGCCGGCTCTTGGTTTCAACAGGCGGCTAGTATGGGAATTGGTGGCCGAGATACGTTTGGATTTCTCAAATTTAACAGCGCTTTTTATATTTTCGGTGGGGTATTTTCTGGCAGTCCCGTATTTTACAGGGATGTCTGGAAGTCCACTGATAGTGGTGCGTCTTGGACCCTAGCAAGCTCTACCTCTACTGGCTATTACCGTTACGCATTCAGTTACTGCGTCCACAACAGTGCGATGTACATCGCAGCAGGAATCGGAAACAACAGTTCATCCAGTGGTGTAGGCAACACAACCCTCAATGACGTTTGGTATTCCAATTCTGATGGCTCGTCGTGGACTAACATCGGCAACTTGGGGGTAGGGAAGGATCGTAATTATTCCCAGTTAGTATCAGATGGCACTAACCTGTATGTTATCGGCGGCTTTGATCTTTCCAGCGTGCCATTGAATGATGTTCTCAGATCAGCAGATAACGGGGCTACTTGGAGCACAATTCTTGCCAATACTGCGAGTCCGGGCGCAAATCAATTTGCCCAGCGTGGCTACCATCAGTCGTTTTTTGCCAACAGTAAACTGTGGGTAGTAGGCGGAGGCGGCACAGGTTCTACCAGTTTTAATGATGTCTGGAGTTCTCCAGATGGTATTACTTGGACTCAAGTGACTGCATCCGCTGGTTGGACCGGCAGGATCAACCATATGGCATGGGCTGCTGAAGGAAGGTTCTGGATGGCGAGCGGGGTTAACCCCGCAGCCGCGATAAGTTATAACGACGTGTGGATATCTTCCAACGCTGGGGTAACTTGGACAGAAATACACCCCTCTACTGCAGATCCGTTTTCAGTAAGTAGTTTAACTAGAAGTGGCTCAACAGCTACAGGCACTACTACTACAGCCCATGATCTTACAGTAGGCGTTAATGCTCTGATCTCGGGGGCGACTCAAGCAGAATACAATGGAAACCATGCTGTTCTTACAGTCCCTACCAGTACTTCCTTCACATACGAGGTGTCTGGAACACCTGTGACCCCAGCCACGGGAACAATATTTGTCTCTGGTATATGGAGAAAACTGCATAGAGCAAGAGGTATTTATTCTGACAACAGGCTTTGGGTAGCGGGGGGAAATATTGATGCGGTTGGGACAGACGGGTTGTGGTATTCCGGAAAGAACTGTGGCCCCGTGTAAAGCAGAGGCTTAACAATGCCTATTACGACATACACTTCTCTCTCAGAAGACATTAGGGTCTACGCGGATAGGCGGGATACTCCGTTTATAACGCAGATCCCTAGGCTCATTTCACTGGCTGAGCAGAGGATTGCTAAAGAAGTGCACGGCCTTGGATATAAGCGTTTTGTGACAAACCTAACTGACTTTACTCTAGGTACGTATGTGTTAGCTAAGCCGGCTGGGTGGCGTGAGACTGTGAGCATAGCTGTCGGTTCCGGTACCGGTAACGTAACTCACAAGTTTCTGAAGTATCGTTCGTATGAATACTGTAGAGTGTTTTGGCCAGATACAGCAGCTACAGGGGTGCCTAGGTTCTATAGTGACTATGACTACGAACACTATTTTATAGTGCCTAGTACGGATGCGTTACGTCCAGTTGAAATCTCATACCACGAGCGGCCGATTGAACTCTCTGCAACTAATCCAGAGAACTGGACTACAAGATACGCACCAGATCTTATCCTGTATGCTACGTTACTTGAAGTTCAGTCATTTCTTCACCGGCCTGATAGAATACAGGAATTTCAAAGCCTGTATGACAGGGCGGCGGCGGCTATATCTGGCGAAGAGCAGCGCAGGTTGACTGATGAAACTACAGCTAGGAAGGACAAATAATGCCATTCTCTGACGTCTTTGGAGGCAGCGCTGTAGAGGCGTCTGATGTCGCTTATACCAGCCTTAATCTCACCAGTGTAGCCCCTGTTCAACTCTACTGGCCGTTCGACGCAGTCAGCAGTACTACTGTAGCTGCTCGTATTATCGACCTAACGTCTACGCTGAATGGCACGTCGATAATTCTGCCAGACGCAACTCGTGTAGCCAACGGTGCTGACTTTATCTTTCGGAACCTAGGTTCCTTTCAAATTGAAGTCAAGAAGTTTGGAGGAGGAACCCTACTTACAGTCGCTGGCGGTGCAGTAAAATATTCCTACCTTGAAAGCAATGCAACCTCAGATGGTACTTGGGGAGCTGTAGCCTTTGGAGTAGCTACTGGGTCGCTGGATGCTGCACAGATTCAAAGTTATGGACTGCATGCTTTCGCAGAGAAGCTGACTACTGCGCATCCAGTAACTAACCTCGACCTTGATATTACAGTTCCCACTACTTCTAGGGCGCTGCTTTACAATTTCAACGGCGGCGAACGGGTGGTTACCCTTAGCGCTGCTGGAACCTATAGCAATGATTTCTTCTTTCTAATCTGCAACACTGGTACAGGCGCGATTACTATTCAGCCTGCATCTGGACAGACTATAGACACATTCATAAATGTTCAGATGAATCCTGGAGAGTCATTCTTCGTAGTTACAGATGGTACTAACTGGTACACAGTAGGTAGAGGTAGAGGCGCAAGTTTTGCTTTATCTATGCTGGTAAAGAATGTAGCTGGTAGCAGTAACGTAACGCTAACCGCTGCAGAAGCTACTAACACCATCATTAAACTGATAGGCGAGTTGACTGGCAACATTAATGTCATTATCCCTAGTTCTCTGAAGCTGTACATATTTGATAACGAGACTACAGGCAACTTCAGTCTGACAATCAAGACTGCGAGCGGTACAGGCTATCTACTGCCCCAAGCGCATCGGCAGATAATTTACAGCGATGCAGTAAATGCACTGGAGGCAGTAACTCTACCTACAGATTTCGTTGTACAGAATTTTAAGTACGATATAGCGTTCTATGTTGCTGGACAATTGAATGTTGTCTCCACCGTGTATTCTCTGTTTGTGGTTCCTAGGAGTGTTACTCTTAGTGCGACTTCCACTAGTCAGTCTATCTGTACCGCGTTAGTAGCTACAACTGGCGCTACAACTCTTCTAATTAAGAAGAATGGCGCTCAGATTGGTACGATTGTGTTTACTTCTGCTGACACAACGGGCACGGTGTCGTTCACATCATTACCAGTAGCTCTAATAGCGGGTGACCTACTTACTATCACTACAAGCGGCACTGTGGATGCCACTTTGGCTAACGTAGGCATCGTTATCGTAGGTTGTGCGAAGCTGGAAGTCTGCTGATGGCTGATCAAAAAACTATAGAACTGACCTCTACCCCTGGGATTAAGCGGGATGGGACAGCCTTGGACGGTCACTTCTATACTGACGGGGAGTGGGTGCGGTTTCAACGCGGCAAACCTAAGAAAATCGGGGGTTATCGAGCCATCACTTCTAAGCTGACTGGCCCTGTACGCGGTGTTCACATGTACCCAAAACAGACACAGCGTGTAATTCACACAGGCAGCCCGACTAATTTGGAAGCTATGTTGATTGACGACAATGGGCTAGGCGCTTCTATATACGATCGTACGCCTGCTGCTCTTGTCGCTCGCACAGACTACCTGTGGCAATTTGACACGTTCTTTGACCAGGCGGGTTCAAACACCACGGTATTGTTAGCTCATCCAGGCAGAAATCTCACTAGTCTGGATAATGACGTTGTTACGCCAGTTTATTATGGAGACGTAAAAGGTACTTCCCCTCTAGTTAGTCTGGGTCAGTCAGTAGATGGGGGCGTAGTTTCACTTCAACCCTACGTTGCATTGTATGGTAGTGGAGGGCTGGTTAAGACTTGCTCTGCCAACGAGCTGACAAACTTTACTACGGGAGACTCTAACGAAGCTAACGTCTCGGCTACCAAAATAGTCAAAGGATTGCCTGTACGCGGGGCGTCTCAGTCTCCAAGTGCCTTGCTGTGGTCGTTAGATTCTGTAATTCGTATGAGCTTTGTAGGACAGCCGGCAGTGTTTAGGTTTGATCCTGTAGCTGGTCAGAGTTCAATACTTAGCTCGTCCTCCATCATAGAATATGACGGCATATTTTACTGGTTAGGAGTTGATAGGTTCTTACTGTTTAATGGGCTTATCCGTGAATTGCCTAATCAGATGAACATCAACTGGTTCTTTGATAATCTCAACTACACTCATAGACAAAAAGTGTGGGCACAGAAGGTGCCGCGCTATGGTGAGATCTGGTGGTATTACCCCCGAGGAGAATCTACTGAGTGCAACGACGCGATTATCTACAATATCCGAGAAAATACTTGGTATGACGTGACCAACTCACGTAGTTCCGGGTTCTTCAGCCAGGTGTTCAGATTTCCAGTAATGGCTGACTCTAATCCTGAAGAAGACGGTCGCTACACCTTGTGGCAACATGAAGTTGGTAAGAATCTAGTGAAAGGTGAAGTAGAGTTAGCGATTAGGAGTAACTTTACTACCCACAATTTGAGCGTTGCTACTGGAGACTTAACGCAGGAGTCTGTTGAAGGTAGTGATCGCTGGCTGCGCATAGATAGAGTAGAGCCTGACTTTAACCAGAAGGAGCATATGTCTGTAGAAGTCGTTGGAAGAGAATATCCGCAGTCGCCCCCTGTTCAGCTAGCTTATGAAGTGTTTCAACCGGACGCTGAAAAGGTGGACGTTAGAACTCAAGGGCGTATAGTCTCGTTAAAGTTTGAGAGCGATTATGCGAATGGGGACTATGAGATGGGATCAGTGCTGATAACGATTAGCAAAGGAGACGCACGGCAATGAGCGCCTCTGGAGTACCTGATCCGCGGTATTTTGCTACTTGGCAAGAGTGGGCAGCGGCACTCTTATACAGTGCGGAGCTCCAGCAACTGGGGGACCCGAGTAATCCGTTCGGCACGGTTAGCAGTGTAGCCTTTGCTGCGCCTGTAGAGTTCACTGTAACAGGTTCCCCTATCACCAGCAGTGGTACGATTACGCTAGTGAAGGCGGCTGAAAATGCTAATACAGTATGGGCAGGGCCTGCCAGCGGAGGGCCGGCACAACCTACTTTTCGGGCACTTACAGTAAATGATATACCTTCTTCTTCCTTACTTCATAACAATCTAGGTGGGAAGCAGGGAGGCACGGATACAGGGCCTAATGGTGGAGTTGAATATTACCACGCAACTTACAGCCGCTACACGTGGCCTGAGATTAAAGAGATTGTTAGTGCTGGTGAAACCCTCAAAATTGATGTAAACTATCAGGTAGCAGTTCACGGCAATACGTTTACTATTGACGGTACTGTGATAGCTGATGGTTCCCTTTACGTGGTGAATTAACAAATGGCTGCTGGCCAAGTAAAGTTTCTAGTAGGAACTTCTCCGGGTACCCCTTCTAGTGGGTACGCAGCCTACTATACGTCTTCGGCTGACAATAAGTTGCACCAGATTCTGGACACTGGTACTGACGTTGCCTATGGTGGTGGCACTGTAACGAGCATCGCTTACGTTGCTCCTGCCGCAGGCTTGTTGATTACTGGGACTACTCCAGTCACGGCGACGGGCACGTGGACGTTCGCGCTTGCCAACGATTTGGGAGCGCTGGAGGGACTGAGCGGCACAGGCTACGCCAAGCGTACTGGTACGGATGCTTGGTCGGTTGGCACGGCGATTAGCCTCACGGCGGATGTGTCTGGCATTCTGCCAGTTGCCAATGGCGGAACGGGACTTACAAGCGGCACGAGCGGCGGCATTCTCTACTACTCAGCCGCAGGTACGCTAGCATCTAGTGCGGCGTTGGCGGCCAATCAGCTTGTGCTTGGCGGTGGGGCAGGGGTGACCCCAGCCACGCTTGGCTCGCTTGGCACTACGACGACTGTGCTGCATGGCAATGCTGCTGGTGCGCCGACCTTCGGCGCCGTATCGCTAACGGCGGATGTAAGCGGGAACTTGCCGGTCACGAATCTGAACAGTGGCACGGGCGCCTCCGGCACGACATTCTGGCGTGGGGATGGTACGTGGGCAGTGGCTGGGTCGGGCAGCGTGACAAGCGTTGGCCTTGCCCTCCCGTCTATCTTCTCGGTTAGCGGCTCACCGGTCACGACCAGCGGAACGCTTACTGGGACGCTGGCGACGCAGTCTGCCAATCTGCTGTTCTCGGGACCGAGCAGTGGCGGCGCTGCGGCACCCACTTTTCGCCAGACAGTACCTGCCGACTATCAGGACACGCAAGGCACGATCACCTTCACCGGCGGCGGGACGAGCACATTCGACCCGACGAATAACCGACTGGGTTCACTGACCTGTACCGGCGACACGACACTGAACATCGACACGACAGTCGTGCGCATGTCGCTGATGGTCAAGATCGTGATGGATGCGACCGGCGGGCGGGTCGTGACTGCCGGCACCAACATCAGCCTGAC
>CBRAFJ010000052.1:0-6353 GCA_967755195.1 uncultured bacterium
AAATTACCAAACTATGCGTCGAACATAACGCGTTTGGGGAAACTCAGGCACACAAAAGTTCCGCGGATATTTTTCAAGCTCCGAGATTTCACATCGAAATCGAAGAGCGGTCAGTCGCCTCGAGCGACAGACTGTTACGTAAGCACGCGCCCTAATTAAACCAGTGGCGGATGTCGCTTATCTAAAATATAAGTTTGTCGCTCAGGCATTTTTCTTCTCTTTTTATGAACAGGGTGAGGTAGGATAAGGGTATGAATAAGTCGCTCAAGCTACTGGTATACACGTCGTGGCTTTGGCTATTTTTAATACTCCTTGGGGTACTGAACTACGCCGACCCGGTCTCTGCTGGGCCAGGCGGTATTTTGCTGGTGTTCGTGATCATCTATCTGATAATAGCCAGCGCATTGTTTACGGTTCTGCATTGGGGTGTGAGGTTTGCTAGTCGTCAGATAGTGAAACGTAACAAACGAGTCACTGCGCGCTCCTACCATATAGGGGTTCGGAAGGCTTACTATATCGCTAGCGCGGTGGCGTTTGCGCCGGTTCTACTACTGGCGCTTAACTCTGTTAGGCAGCTGAATCTAACCGACGTTCTGTTAGTTGTAGTACTAATCGGTCTGGCTATTTTTTATCTAGTAAAACGTGAATCTTAGTACTGTTTTTCTCCTCGCTTGACGCATCTTGATTGTGCTATACTTACCTCATATGGAGCCCCAGTTACCGTCACCATCACAGACACCAGAGAACGGTCCGGCTCACTTCCGTGGGGGTGAGGTTTTTCCTGCCGTAAATAAGCCAGAAAAAACTCCTGAGCAACCAGAAAAGCAGGAGACTCGCGAACAGCACGTCGGCGGTCCAAGCGAACCGGCGCCAGTAGTCAAACCGGTAGCGCCTGCTCTGCCACCACTACCATCCGCACAGCCAGCCCAGCCGGCGCAGACAACTGATGACAATGGCACCAACCCGGCTGGAGGAGGGGACGAAGATTTGATCGAAAAAGAGTGGGTAGAGAAAGCCAAGAAAGTCGTAGCCGAAACGCGGCACGACCCGTATCTTCAGGGGCGGGAAGTGAGTAAACTTCAGGCCGACTACCTGAAGAAGCGCTACGGAAAGATAGTCAATCTACCAGCAGAAGGGGCATAAGGGTCGGGGCGATGCTGAACGCCATTATCGTTGTTCTGGTTGTACTGGTGATAGCCGGGGGAATCATCTGGTTTTTCTACAGTCAGTATCAGAAAGTTTTGCGTGAGGCAAAAAACTACGAACGTGGGCTAAAAATGGTCCCACTACTGATACACATTCCACCTGCCAGCGATGATATCGAGGCCGGTGGTCGTGATGAACGCGATATAACTGAAGAAACGATATCGCAGGCGCAGGTGATGTACAACATCATTGCTAGTACCGTTACTAAGGGCTTCAAAAGCAAGATATACGGTCAGAGGCACCTGTCTTTCGAAGTTATTGGCACAAAAGGCTTGATACACTACTACGCTGTTGTACCTATGGCACTACTAGATGTCGTGCGCCAAGCAGTGTCGGCGGCATACCCGGCTGCTCGCCTAGAGGAAGTCGAAGAGCACAATATCTTTAGCAAAGTCGGCAAGATCAGCGCAACTATAGGTGGTGAACTGACACTAAAGACTAGTTATGCTTATCCTATCGCTACTTTTCAGGAGTCAAAGCGTGACGCCATGCGGGCTATTTTGAACGCATTAGCTGTAGCTGGACGCGAGGACGGCATAGGTATTCAGCTGCTGGTTCGTCCTGCCCCAGAGGGGTGGGTCAAAAACGTCGTGGCTACCGCAGCAAAAATCCGCAAAGACAAGGGTGTAAAGAGCAGTCCAGTCGGCGGTTTGGCTCCAAAGGATCTACTGGAAGCCCTCTGGAAAGCACCAGAGCAAAAAGAGGTTAAACCAGAGGACAAACAGCTAACCAACCTAGAACAGGCTACGGTAGATGCTCTCGAGGACAAGACTCGTCATCCGGGATATGAAGTTCTGATACGTGTCGTTGCGTCGTCGAACACATCGGCCCGTTCACAGGTTTTGCTGAAAAACGTCGTCGCGGCGTTTGCACTGTTTGATAGCCCGGGCAAGAACGGCTTCAAGTTTTCGCTGGCTAAAAACATCGAGTCATTCGTAACGGCCTTTATATTTCGTTTCTTCCCGCAAGACGTCAGGCAGAACATCCTAAACAGTGTAGAACTTGCAACGATATTTCATCTGCCGGATCAGCGTAATATTCCGACGTCACAAGTACAACGACAGGCCTCGAAACAGGTTGACGGACCACACCAAGCTCTAACTGAAGGATTCCTGATGGGCTATAACGTCTACCGTGGGGTAAAGAAAGAAATACGGCTCAGTACCAACGATCGTCGTCGTCATACTTACATCATTGGACAGACTGGTACAGGTAAATCAAAACTGTTGGAGAACCTGGCTTTGCAGGACATGTTAGATGGAAAGGGCTTTGCGTTCATCGACCCACACGGTGACTCGGCCGAAGCACTGCTAGGTATGGTTCCAAAAGAACGTGTCGAAGATGTTATATATTTCAACCCAGCCGACATGGCTAACCCACTCGGCCTTAACCTGTTCGAATTCGACACACCGGATCAACGGGACTTCCTGGTTCAGGAAGCTATTGCTATGCTGTATCGTCTGTACGACCCAGGCCACACCGGTATCATCGGTCCTAGGTATGAGCACTGGTTCCGTAACGCGGCTCTGACTATCATGAGCGATCCGGCGGGCAGTAGCTTTATAGATATTCCTCAGGTGTTTAACGACGACGCCTTTGCTAAGGAAAAGATAAAACATGTTACCGACCAGACCGTATTGGACTTCTGGAATAAAGAGATGGCGCAGACCAGTGACTACCACAAGTCCGAGGTGCTGGGATGGTTTGTTAGTAAGTTTGGTGCGTTTTTGTCCAACGAAATGATGCGTAATATCATCGGCCAGACAAAATCCGGATTTGATCTGCGCGACATCATGGATAACAAAAAGATATTGCTCGTGAACCTCAGTAAAGGTAAAACCGGTGAGCTCAACTCGCAGTTACTGGGTATGATTTTTGTTATGAAATTCCAGGCAGCGGCCATGGGGCGCGCCGATATACCTGAAGACAAGCGCCAGGACTTCGCTCTGTACGTTGACGAGTTCCAGAACTTTGCTACTGATAGTTTCGAGTCAATTCTGTCTGAGGCTCGTAAATACCGCCTCAACCTCATCCTGGCTAACCAGTTCGTTTCGCAGCTTACCGACAAGATTCGTGAGGCTATCATTGGTAACGTTGGTACGGTAATATCCGGTCGTATCGGTACTACTGACGCCGAGCTGATGGCAAAGAAGTTTATGCCAGTGTTTGACGCTGAGGACCTAACAAAGCTGCCAAACTACGAAGGTGTAGCGGTGGCGCAGATTCAAGGGGTGCCATCAGCACCGTTTAGCATGATGTTCCCACCACCACTTGGTCATCCGAACCCGATGCTCGCAGATGCCCTTAAGAAGCTCTCTGCGGCGAAGTATGGTCGTCCTCGACAAGATGTCGAGCGAGATATATTTGCGCGTCTGAGGGCCGGAGACGTGGCCAAGGAGGCAAAAAAGAAAGCCCTAGAGGAGCGTATGAAGGCAGGCAAGCCAGCGCCATCAAAATCAGGCGGTGGATCATCGTTCTTGGATGAGTGGCTAGCCAAGCGCAAACAGATACAGCAGACCAAGCCGGCTACCCCTAAAACAGAGGCAGCAAAACCTATTACAGCGCCGCCAAAACCGAAACCAGCCCCAGCGCCAAAGCCGGCTCCTGCGCCAGATTTGTCTAAAGCAGTTGACACAGCCGCAAGCAAATTAGGTGTAGCTGGTGATGCCGAGGCCAATCCGGGTGCAAAACTGCCAACAGACGGTGGTGGTGATGACCGGCTTAAGTCACTCCAAAAACAGGGAGTTGGCGAGGCTACAGATGTCAAAGATGGGACAAGTGCAGCAGCTCCGACCGAGCTAAAGTTGAAGGGCAAGGACCAGTCTACTGAGGACGAGATATTCATCGATCTGCACGGAAACATACATTACCGCGCAGAAGAAGAGGCGGATAAACCGCCTACAGAATCTTAGAAATTCATAAAACTACTAGCTGCGACGAGTAACAAACATCAGGCGCGCGTAGTCGTATATAAGTCCAAACGCCCAGCCGACAAAGAAGGTACCGATCGTTTCAAAGCCTGATAGGCGATAGCCGTAATGTTTTGCTATCAGAAAGACAGCTAGAGTTAGCAGGGTAGCGGCCGTACTTCCGGCTAGGACGGCGTTAGGCCGTGCCACGGTGCTGCCAATAGCTTCGCTGGCTCGCTCAACGGTTTTGTTGTGGATGACTTTACTGAAGGTTCGTGCCGAGGCGCCCATTTCAGATCGTATCTGTTCCATGGTTGCGTCGAAGCTCTCATTTCGCTGACGTTTGGTAGCGTGCCTTACGCCGTTGGCTGTTGGTTCGCCGCCTTGGCTACGTTCTTTGCCACTTTCTCGGGAGAAGGCGGCTTCTGTCTCGCGACGAGCCGACTCTAATCGTTCACCTTTGTTTTCGTCTGCCTCAGACTTGGTCTCGAGACGTTCCTGAACCTTTTTTAGTTGCTCTGAAGCAGCATCACGCGTTTCTGCGCCACGTTCACCGCTTGGTTTTAGTACTTCTGGATTACCCACTACATTATCCCCGTGTTGAAGTCTTTACGAATCAATTTTACCTCACGACCAAGCTGACGCGAACGTGCCCAGAAGAAGGTTACTACTGCGGCAACTATACCGGCGAATAATAGGTTTTCACCTGGTCCAGTCTTTGGTAACTCACTGACGGCGCCTTCAACCATTTTTGGCGATTCGCAGCTAACGCTGATGTTAACAGTGTTGCCAAACGCGTTTGTCATAACACAGTCGTACGAGCTTGGGTCACTGGTGCCACGAGCTGTAACCGGTATCTCCGGAAGTATCTGAACTACGAAGCTACGCGATGTCTTTTCGCCTGGTTGTAGTGTGACGTCGCTCCATTTGAGAGTTTTGCCGACTTCATCGTAGGTGCCGCTACCAGTCTGGATCACTTTGGCGTACTCCGCGACGTCTGATAACTCTTCAGACACAACGCGGGTTACCGGGACCTGACCAACGTTTTCGAGGTTTATTGTGTATTCGATACGATCACTAGCACGAGCGCTGACAGTGGTAGCGTCGACGCCCTGAGTCAGGTTTTTGCTGGTCTTTGACTCAGTAACTTGTATGCAGGCAGGATTGTTATCTGCGCATAGGTTCTTGCAGTCATCAGGGTTTTTGGAGTGTTTGCTGGCGTCGAATTCGTTTTCCGGTATGGTGACCATAGTTTTTGAGGCCAGGTCACAGACTTCGATATTTTTTACTGGTGGAGGGGTGTTTACTGTAGCCGTGTCGCATGCGTCGGCCTCGGTAGGCTTGCTTGGGTTTACTTCTGGTGTGTTTACGCAGGCGGTGTTAACAATGCTAGCAGGAGTGTATCCGGTGATCTTTGCCTTTATATCAATCTTAACGCTAGTATCTTTTTTCAGAGCAGGGACGGTGTAAGACCATTTGTTGTTTTTTATACTACCAACGTTAGAGCTGAGGAATGTTACCCCACTAGGAGCGTCGTCTGTGACTACAGTGTTCTTAAGATCGACATCACCGGTATTACTGACAACGATCTGGTAGGTGAACTCTCCGTTTACGGCAACTGTTTTAGTTTCTACACCATCTACCTTCTTAGTAATGCCTACCGATGGAACGGCCGGTGCGGCGATTTTGACAGTTGTCTGACAGTCCTGATTTGTTTTGTCACCAGCCGAGGTCTTTACGGTCACCTGTGCGGTGTATGATCCAGCGGTAGCTATACTGAGGCGGCCGCTGGATGCTTGAAGGCTAGTAGATTTAACAGTCTTTGAATTAACTACCTTGCCTGAGCTGTCTTTGACCGTAAAGTAGTAGGCGCTGACCTTGGCGCCACCTGAGGCAGTTGATTTTCCAGTGAGGCTAAAGTCTGTACGGTTTATCGACTGATATACCAGGTCTTCACAGGCTGCTAAAGGGGCTGGTTTTATACAACCACCAGGTATGCTGACAGTGTCTTCGAACTGGACTGTTGAATCGTGCCAGCCGGCCAGCGGAACCATGACACCCCAAATTTTTGTTGGGCTGGAAGCCTTGCGGAATTTTTCTGGAACTTTAACGGCGAACTGATTGTTATCGGCTTGGGTCAGAATGGCTGCAGACTTCTCGCCCTTGCCAGGAGGACCTCCGTAATAGAGGTAGACCTTTATACGGGTTTTTTTGTCACGTCCATCGATGGCTTTGCCA
>CBRAFJ010000053.1:0-6246 GCA_967755195.1 uncultured bacterium
CTATAAGTGGCTCTTTGTGCCGTTTGCTATTTTTTTGGCAGTAGCCTATGTTTTTGCCAATATACAGGCGCCAGTTATCTTGGCTTCACTCCAGTCCCCCGATGAAACTGCTAAAAAACTTGCATCCAGCCAACCAGAAGATGCTGGTAGGCTATACATACCGAAAATAAACCTCGACACACCACTCGAAGACGCCGACAGCGACGAGATAACGGCGCTGGCAAACGGTGCTGTCCAGCGTTCACCGCAGAGCGGTAACCCGAGTGAGGGTGGTAATTTTGTAGTTACGGCGCATCGTTTTAGTCTCGCACTAGTACCTACTCAGACCAAACAGCGCTCTACTTTTTATCACCTAGATAAACTTAGTAACGGCGACGATGTCTATGTTGACTACAAGGGCACCCGCTATGCCTACACGGTAGAAAAACGCTCCACTATGAAAGCAACCGACACGGATATTGAGCAGCGTAGCGATGAGCCTCGTTTGACTCTATATGCCGTCGAAGAGTCTGAAAACGGCAAGCGCGAAGTCGTTACCGCCAAAATGATTGGTGAAGTTGTCTGGACGAATGGACAGCCAAAGATAAAAGCCAAGTCTGACGACTAGATTTCGCGAAAACTCTCTATGTCAGCACCGATGGTGTTCAGACGAGCAGCCAACTGTTCGTAGCCGCGGTCCATCTGGTAGACCTTGCGTAGTATCGACGTGCCGGGGGTGGCCAGCATAGCAAGTAGTACGACGACCGTTGGACGTAGCGCTGGCGGAGCCACAACGTCAGCCGGTTTCCATTTGGTTGGACCAGTTATGTAAACGCGGTGTGGGTCGAGCATTTCTATGTCGGCATTTAGTTTTTGCAACTCCAAGAAATAGATCGCTCGGTTCTCGTAGCTCCAGTCGTGGACCAGAGTGCGTCCCTTTGCGACCGTGGCAATCAAGCCCATGAAAGGCAGGTTGTCCATGTTGATACCAGGAAATGGTAGGGCGTGCAATTTGTCCTTGGCGGCAGTTAGTTTAGACCGTTTTATAGTTAGGTCGAGCAGGCGTGTTTTGCCATTGCTGGCGGCGTACTCGTCACTTTGGTCGTATTCCAGGCCCATTTCTGCAAGCGTTGCTAGTTCTAGTTCTAGAAATTCTATCGGAGCACGAGTGATGGTCAATTCAGAGTCAGTGACGACCGCTGCTGCAACGAAGCTCATGGCCTCGATAGGGTCTTCTGACGGATAATATTCGACATTTTTCTTGATAGATTTCATACCGGTAATGCGCAGCACAGTGGTGCCGATGCCGTCTATTTTGACGCCAAGTTTTTCTAGGAAGAAACATAGATCCTGAACCATGTAGTTCGGGCTGGCATTACGAATAGTTGTTACTCCAGGGTGAAGCGCGGCCGCCATGATGACGTTTTCGGTCACGGTGTCGCCGCGTTCGGTTAGGACTATGTCGCGTTCAGGAGCTTTTACACTAACACTCGCCTGGTAATAGTCAGTATTAGGACGAGCTTCGACGTCTAGACCGAAGGCGCTTAGCCCGACCATGTGGGGTTCGACAGTACGGGTTCCTAGGTTGCAGCCGCCGGCGTATGGCAAGCGGAATGACTTGTACTGGTGTAGTAGTGGGCCAAGGAACATGATGACGGTACGAGTCTTTTTGGCTGCCTCGACGTCCATCTCTTCTAGTTTTAGTCGCGCCGGTGGAGTGATTACTAGGTCGTTAGCGCCCTCAACCCAGCGGGTTTTGACACCAATGCTGTTTAAAACTTCGACTATGCGGTTAACTTCTTCTATACGGGCAACTCGACGTAGTGTAGTCGTACCTTTGTTCAAAAGTGCGGCACAGAGTAGGGCAACGGCAGCGTTTTTGCTGGTTTTTACCTCGATACTGCCTGACAGACGTTTGCCGCCGTTGATACGTAGGTTTGCCCCGGATGTGCCGAGTGAGACTATTTCGCTAGATAGAACTTCGCCGATACGAGCTAGCATTTCTAGACTGACGTTTTGGCCGCCTTTTTCTATACGGTTGATAGCGCTCTGGCTGGTGCCGAGTGCTTCTGCTAGTTGAGACTGGGTCATACCGCGACGCGTACGTGTTTCCTGAACGATTGCGCCGATACGACGCTTGTAGTTTTGCATGGGTCCATTATATCAAAAATGGTATAAAAACAAGCGCAAAATGGCTAAAATTTGCCCAAAAACCTTACTTCTGGTATCAGTGTGATATTTAACCTATCATTTACGGTATCTATGATCTCAGTGGCCACAGCGTGAACTTCGGTAGCTGTCGCGCCCTCCAGGGTCTCTATTTTTAGAACATGTTTCGGGTGCAAGCGGACTTTGTCCCAGGTTTGCCCGCGACTAAAACCGGCTGCCAGTAGGGCGTGAGCAGCTGAGGCACGCAGACTACTGCCACCATGGATTTCGCTCTGTTGCTGGATGCGTTCCAGAGTTTTGCCAGTCTCGTCGAACTTTGCTAGTTCGATAGCTTGTTCAGGCGATACCATCGGGTTTTTGAAAAATGATCCTGCAGTATGTTCGGCAGTCTCGTCTTCGGGGTGGTATATAGACCCAGCCCTAGTTCGCGTTTCGATGATCGTTTCGCGCAGTCCTTCTAGCGTATCTATGCTAGAACCTAGTTCGCGAGCGACAGTTAGAGCAGACTCGTATTTCAGGCTGTGCAGAGGCTTTTTTGACAGCTGGAATGCGGCACGCAATATAACAAACGAATCTTCGGTCTGGAAAGAGCTTTCGCGGTAAGCAAAATACGCGTCGCCTTTTTCTAGTCGTTCAACCTGGTTGTGCTCGCGGTTGAATACTTCCATCCACAGCAATGCGTCTGATACTTGTTGGCCGTATGCGGCTATGTTGCCAACGACGGCTCCACCAACACTGCTCGGAATTTCACTCATCAGTTCTAGGCCCCATAAGTCGTTGCGGATGGCGTATTTGACTAGGTCGTCCCACCAGACGCCAGCGTCGGCCACTAGCAGTGTATCGTTTCGGGTTATGTTGCCACCACGCCAGATGATGGTTGTTCCGCGTAGTCCAGCGTCGCTGATCAGACTATTGCTGCCGTAACCAAGAATAGTAGAACTGTCGCCAGCCGTTTGTAGTGCCTGGACGGTTTCGTCGTAGGTGTCAGTTAGGACTAACTGTTCGGCCGGACCACCAACACGCAGCGAAGTATACGGAGCAAGAGAAGTGTTTTGGAACGTCTGCATGCACTTTATTGTACACTGCGCATGTCTTTCGTTAAAAATTATCGAAAACAGCTCATTATTTATTGACAAACGATAAAATTTAAAATAGAATACTGCCATGAAACAAGGAAAATTGATACTCATGAAACGTGGTTCGACCCTATTGTTACGTGGTGCTATCGCTATTTTGGCGTTGATTGTTCTAGTTTTGGCGGTTTTTGCGGCACCCGATATAAGTGTAGACCTGGGTATAATACACCCCGAACTAGCGAACGTTACCATACTTATCTTGTTCATACTTTATTCGGCTGCGGTGACGTTTTGGTACGCATTGTTCCAAGCGACTAAACTACTCGGCTATATCGACAAAAACCAGGCATTTACCAGCCAATCTGTCGAGGTTTTGAGACAGATAAAACACTGCGCCGCCATCATAGCTGGTCTGTTCACGGCGTTTTTGCCGGTAGTTTATCTAATAGCTGAAAACGAAGACGCACCAGGCATGATAATAATCTTTGGTATCGTGTTTATCTTTGCGCCATTCGTTGTAGCAGTGTTCGCTAGTTTGTTGCAAAAACTGTTTCAAAACGCCATCGACATAAAGAAAGAAAACGACCTAACGGTATGATAGTCATCAACCTAGACGTCGTGCTGGCGAAACGCAAAATGAGCCTGACCGAACTGTCGGAGAAGGTTGGAGTGACCATGGCTAACCTGTCTATTCTAAAAACCGGCAAGGCAAAGGCAGTGCGTTTGTCGACCTTGACGGCTATATGCGAGGCTCTTGATTGTCAGCCGGGCGATATTTTGCAGTACAAACGTGGCTAGCATAACAACAGAGGCGATATATCTGTTATAATAACTCTCGCTGATGCGCACCCGTAGCTCAGCGGATTAGAGCACTGGTCTTCGGAACCAGGTGTCGCAAGTTCGAATCTTGCCGGGTGTACCAAGAAAAACGACTCATCTAAAGATGGGTCATTTTTCTGTCTGCAGATTGCGGTATTCTACGACTCGCTTTATTAGTTCCATAGGTAGTTCTTGGTCGAGAGGTAACTGTACAGAACCTTTGCCTTGCTTGTATTTTGCAAAGTCACTAGCGAAAGCCTCGTGTCCGTTTGGTGTGGCGTAAAACCCAATATGTTTTTCAAAACCACCGAAGTACACTAGAGGTTTACCGTTTCTTTTGTAGCCAACCAGTCCGTACGATATGGCTTCGACGGCATCGGGTGAAGCTGCGCGGATAAGTTTTCGTAACTGCTCGAGTCGTCGACGTGTTTCGCCGCTAAAACCTGCAATGTATGCGTCAACGTCAGAGTCATTTTTGTTCATACTGACGAGTATACTTCCTAGGCTAGATAGATACCACAACGATCGGTCATATGAATTATCACCCATTCAGCCTATAATGATACCGACTATGCCAGATCTTAATGACTTGGGAACCAGGTTCCTAGCCCAATTGACGCGAGCCGAAGATGCCGCAAAAAACCGCGCGCAGCACCAGAAAACTGCCGAGAAGATTCATGTGGTCGGGGCCGGGGCGACGTTGTCTACTGTCTACGAACAGCTGCGCAATGCTGCCGAGTACACTGAAGAACACTTGCTGCTGCAGCGTGCCATACGACGTTTTTACCGACGATTGTTTTTGTCGCGTGACCAGCATACTATCGCACGCAGCGGTGAGGAGCTAATAGTCGAGCTAACCCTGGCTGGGTACCTGAAAAATGACAGCATACCGGCTACTCTAAGTACGCAGATAACCGAACTCGCTCAGGAATATCTAGGCGCCATAAATAGCATCGGTGCTAACGGTCATTCCGAAGAATGGACTATCCACGTGTTGGCTGTCAGGGTCGAGCGCTTGCTGAACGAAGATGCCCAGCGCCAGGCGTTTGTGCAGTTTGCTCACGAACATTTTCTAGCTAGCACCGATCAGAAAGCTCTGTTTGGTGACACGCAGGCTGATTTCGAAGTCGCATTGTTTGTGGCCGTCCACCGGGCGTTGCTACATTCTGACACGGCAACTATCCGAACTGCGTTATTAGAGCGCTACGGTCTGACGCCGTCGAGCGATCTCGAGCGCTTCGTTGCAATAAACAAAAAGATCGACGAACTATTGGCCAGCAAGACGACAGAAAAAACCTACAGGTATGTCAACCGCCAGGGCGCACCGTTTCGTGTCCTATGGCGAATGATAGAAGACCAGCCGAATTTCCGTGACATCATCCGTACGCGTGAAGTATTCCTGCGTGCCTATGAAAACCAGGTCAACAATGAATACAACCGCATACACGACCGAATAAACCGCGGTGTCGTAAAGAGTGTTATATTCTTGATCATTACAAAGTTTTTAGTCGGTATAGCCGTCGAGGTGCCATACGATATTGCTTTACATGGTGCGATAGTTTGGCTACCGCTGATAGTTAACCTAGCATTCCCGCCTATCTACATGATTTTGCTGCGCGCCACCCTGGTAACGCCAGGGTATGCCAACACTGCAGGACTGGTAGATCGTATGAGCCAGTATTTATACGGACAGGATGACAGAGTAGTTGTGCAGCGCTCATCTAACATGGGTAGCAGCACTGCCTACAACACTGCCTACGCCATATTTTTCCTCGCGGTCCTCGGAGGTGTTTCGTGGTTACTGTTTGGTATCGGCTTCTCGCTACTTCACCTACTTATCTTCATCGTCTTCCTGTCGACGGCTAGCTTCCTAGGTTTCCGTTTGTCGGGCATGATCCGCGAGCTAGAAGTCGTAGAAAGTAGCCAGAGCGGCATAACCATAGTCCGTGATTTCCTATACATGCCTTTCGTCGTTGTTGGCCGCTGGATAAGCGAGAAATATGCCAGAGTTAACGTCATAGCGTCACTGCTAGACATGGTTATAGAACTGCCGCTAAAAACGGTACTGCGTCTGATTCGCCAGTGGAGCTTATTCATTAGCGCCAAAAAAGACGAGTTGTAGTTATATCACTCAAACCAAGTAAAAAACGCCCACCGGTAGCGAAAATGGTGGCGTTTTTTACTTGGAGGGCCAGGAGAGACT
>CBRAFJ010000054.1:0-6239 GCA_967755195.1 uncultured bacterium
CAAAAGATCGTTCGTTTGTACAAAAAACAGTCAGCCAGCGAGAACTTTGACCTGAGCGTATTCATAAACACGCATTTCCAGGCTTTTAACGCCGCCCAGGCAGAGCAGCCTACAGAGCCTCAAGCCGACCCCGAAGCCCACGTGAAGCGCCTATGGGACTCCCTGACGCGTCGAGCTCCAAAATCAACTGGATCACTGCTACAGCTACCAAAACCCTACATAGTGCCTGGTGGACGTTTCAGCGAGCAGTACTACTGGGATAGTTACTTCACTATGCTAGGCCTAGAAGCCAGTGGACGCCATGATCTAACTGAAGGAATGGTCAGCAACGCTCAGCATATGTTTGCCAAATTTGGTTTTATACCGACCGGAAATCGCACGTACTATCTATCACGTTCTCAGCCACCTTTTTATCTCCATATGGTACGTTTGATTGCTCACCGAAAAGGTCACTACCGCTACCTGATCCCTCGCCTCCACTACCTGCTGATGGAATACTCCTACTGGACACGCAACACGCCAGAGTTTCTGGCACTAGGCAAGACACACTACAAACGGTTGGTGCGCATGCCAAATGGTCGAGCACTGAGTCGTTACTACGACGGTCGCAACACTCCGCGACCCGAATCCTACCGTGAAGATGTTGAAACAGCCGAAGGCTCCTCCAGACCTTCGCACGTCTTTCGTGGCCTGCGGGCAGCCGCCGAGTCGGGCTGGGACTTTAGTTCACGCTGGCTGAGCGACCCGGGTGACCTACGAACCATCCGCACTACACAAATAGTACCTATCGACCTGAATTGCCTGCTATACGAACTAGAACTGGGTCTAGCTGAAGCTTACAAAAAGCTCTGGCAACCGGCCCTAGCCAAGTTCTACCGAGCAAAAGCCGAAAAACGTCGTGACACCATAAACAGATATATGTGGGACGAGGAAAATGGTTTCTACTTTGACTGGGACAAACAGGACAAAAAGCGTACTGACATCTGGTCGCTAGCTGGTATTTTCCCGCTCTACTGCGGCCTTGCATCTCCAGAACAAGCCAAATTGGTAGCAGATAACATACAGGATAAATTCCTAAAACCAGGTGGAGTTGTCACAACTACTCTAGAGACCGGTCAACAGTGGGACAGTCCAAACGGTTGGGCGCCTTTGCAGTGGGTAACCATAGTTGGCTTGCGACGCTATGGTTTCAATACCCTGGCTGACACCATCAAATACCGCTGGCTGGCCGCCAACGAAGCGGTTTTCTCGGTCGAGGGCAAATTCGTCGAGAAATATAACGTTGTCGACCCAACTGCTCGCGGTGGTGGCGGTGAATACACTTTGCAGGACGGTTTCGGCTGGACCAACGGCGTCTTTATGGCTCTACGGCACGACTACGACCACAAACTGTCCGAAGACAAGATAGTCGACTAAAGATACTCAGCAAAAAGCACCAAAAAAGCCCAGAGCGGCGGGCGGCACGCTCCGGGCAAATGTTTTGGCACCTGTTTGTTTGGGTTTCATCGTAGCACTAAGCCGCTTATGTATGCAAGCGGCACAGTAATGCTCTGCACAATAAAACAACGCCCACTAGAGGAGCGCTGTTTTATAACAAAAGTCTTTTTAACTAAGCTTCTTTACGGATCTTGCGGATAGTCAGGAAGCCGTTGCGTGGGTTTTCAGTAACTTCGTAACCTGCAGGCAGGTCAGTTGGAGTACCTTTGCCACCTTCAGCTTTAGCGAAAAAGTAGATTGTCTGCTCTTTGCCGCCGCGTAGAGTGACGTCCTTTTTGTGCAAGTAGTATGATACGCCCTTTGAATTCGTGTGCTGGTAAGCTGCCATAGTAGAAAACTCCTCCTTTTAACGTTGTGCTTACGAAGTCCAGCGTACCCCCTCTAGTCACCCCTGTCAACATTTTCAGCCCAATTAGGCGCTTCTGTAGTGGCGGCTCAGCAGTAAACGCAAAACCAAAACTGACAACATTCTCAGTATAATAACCAGCACTAGCAGCACGCAAAACGCCACACTAAGCCCGGCTAAATCCAGACTCCACAGGGGTGAGCTGAAGTTTACCCGGTAGGCATCTGCCTTTGGTAACTGCAAGGTTTGTTCGGCGCTAGACTGCGGGCTAAGCGCAGCCACGCGGTCGATAACACACTGCACATAATCGTTTCTAAATGACTCACGTCCACCCTGCCATTTGGCACGACATTCAACGCTGGCCTGCTGGTAAACAGCGCTATTTGGGTTAGCACCAGAACCAGCGCTATCTAGGGCAGAGTCACGATCACGCGCGTAGGTATCGGACAAGAAAAAGCCGTTGTCCATGTTGGTGTTCATGTGATGTGTCACGTAATGCTGTAGTTCGACTATAGCGTCACGCAACTTGTCGTCGTCAGCTTCAGAGTCTGCCTGTATGACAGCATTGCGGCGCTCCACCATGCCGAGGTTATTTAGCCGCAAAAAGGTAGCCGAAACTATAAGTCCGAGCAAAAGCAGAACTAACAGCTGCCAGGTCTTCAAGCGCTGGATAGTCCGAAGTATATGATGATACTTCGCTTTATCTGTGAGAATGCCCCACCTCATATTGCTTTTAGTATACCTTAGCTAGCGCCTAAACGTGTACGGCGTAGGGCTGGAAAGCCGTGCACCAAAACCAGCAGTACGAGCATCGCGGCGGCGACATAGGCTAACTGCATACCACGGATCTCGTCTGACAAGTGAACTAGTAGCGACACCAAAAAACAAAAACCTGCCGAACCCAGACCGATAGCGAACTGTACTAGGCTCATATAGACTATGCGATACCCTGGCAGATCGTCCGCCATATCGTACTGTCCTTTCAGATACGGCATAGAATAACCAGAGGTCACTGCCTCGTTGGAAATGTTAACCATAACCACTCCTATCGGCGTTGACACAAAAAGACGCATCAGATGCAGCAGTGCATTGCCCGCTACCGAGGCTTTTAGTAGTTCTCCGCCCCGCTGCCGGTCGATAATAAGCCCGTACAAATGCGAAAACACTAGCGATGCAATTACCGCTAGAGTCATTAGGCCACCTATCTGGGCGTAGACGACGTTGCTAGCTGTACCAAATACGGCCAGAGCGACAAATAGTGACCACGTGGCTATAGAGCTAGCCTGGTCCACCCCTAGTCCTACCGCCGACACTATGCCGCGCCAAGCGCCTCGCCAGTTAAAACCGCGAAAAGTTATCGGCTGCCTGGCCGTGATCAATTCAGGTGATAGGAACAAAGGACCGGCCGAAACAACGAACAGCACACAAGCCATCCACATCGTTGCCTC
Source organism: uncultured bacterium (assembly GCA_967755195.1). GTDB lineage: Bacteria > Patescibacteriota > Saccharimonadia > Saccharimonadales > Saccharimonadaceae > CBRAFJ01. Next base: position 3,292 of record CBRAFJ010000054.1, read on the forward strand.
TGGTCCCCATAAAAAGGCGATAAAACCACCGGCCAGCGGGCTCAGACCAGCGCCAATGCGCTCGGCGATGTACATAAAACCTAACTCTTTACCGGCGTGGTCACGGTGTTTGACCTTTGAAAAACTAGTGTGAAAGGCGACGTCGTATATAGTCACGGCCAGCGGCTGCAAAATAGCCCAGACGATCAATACAGGCCAGCCGGTGCCACTCAGCTGAGTTAGTGCTGCTAGAGCGGGAATATATAGAACGTTACTGACTAGCATGGCGTGTTTTGGACCGACTCGGGCCACAAAATAGGCGGCTGGAAAGGCGCCGAACGCCTTGACCAGGAAATATCCACCAAACACCAAAGCGATCTGCCATACCGGATAACCCAGCTGGTACATGTAAATACCAGTGAAACCAGCTATCAAATTCAACGCCATGATACGCAGCAAACGACTAGCATACAGTTCAGCCAGCTCAGAAAAACCAACGTTGCGCCAATAATGGCGACGCCAGATAATACTATGCAAAAATTTTCGAATCATGTTTGTCTTTTGCCCACGCTGCTTCTGTTGTTATTTAACCATAGTCAGCCAGACTTGTCACACCGCTAGGTTATACTAAAAACATGCATATCTACTTTTCAGGACTCGGTGGCGTCGGCATTGGCCCGCTAGCCGAAATTGCCCATGACGCCGGCTATCAAGTCAGCGGCTCTGACCTCGAGGAAAGCCTGATGACCCGCGAGCTGCGTGAGCGCGGTATCGACGTTTCTATCGGTCAAGACGGCACGCAGATCGCCGCAGTGCATGACCAAAAGTCCATCGACTGGTTTGTCTATACTGCTGCCCTGCCTCTGGATCACCCAGAGTTAGCCTTCGCTCGCGCTAATGGCATACGAACCAGCAAACGTGATGAACTATTGGCTGAGATTATCCGTGAAAAAAACCTGAAACTGATCGCTGTCAGCGGTACGCACGGCAAAACCACTACTACCGGTCTGCTCATATGGGCGTTCAAACAGCTCGGTGTACCAGTCAGTTACGCCGTCGGTACGACACTGAGTTTTGGCCCTAGCGGAGCCTACGACCCTGCGGCCGAGTATTTCGTCTACGAATGTGACGAGTTTGACCGCAACATGCTGCATTTCGAGCCCTATCTGTCGCTCATCACCAGCCTGGACCATGATCATTTCGACACCTACCCCACTGACGACGACTATCGCGAAGCATTCGTCCATTTCCTAGAACAGTCAGACTACAGTCTGCTATGGGGTCGTGACCTGCGCTATCTACACGCTGACCCTGGTGCTGACCTGGAAGCATATGATGAGCACATGGATCTCAGCCATCTGAAACTAGCTGGCGACCATGTACGCCACAATGCCTACCTGGTCGAACGAGCACTGCTAAGACTATTTCCAAACACCAGCCAGCATGAAATAGAACGTGTGCTGAGTGAGTTCCCAGGAACCAACCGCCGTTTTGAAAAACTCGGCGCTCATCTATACAGCGACTACGGTCACCACCCCGTCGAGATATCTGCCACGCTACAGCTAGCTAGTGAAATGTCAGACGATGTCGTGCTGGTTTATCAGCCGCACCAGAACATCCGTCAGCATGAAATAAAAGACGAGTACGTGGACGCAGTGTTTGCCGGCGCCAGTGAAATATTTTGGCTACCAACCTACCTGAGCCGTGAAGACCCGAACCTTGCTGTACTAGAGCCGAGCGAACTCGTTACCAAACTAGACAGTGGACGAGTTCACTTAGTCGAACTAAACGACGAGCTCTGGGAAGAGATCGAAAAACGCCGCCACGAATGCAAACTAGTTTTGCTAATGGGTGCTGGCACTATCGACGGTTGGGCCAGAAAACACCTAGTCTAGCGGTTGTCGCCAGCTGACTTTATAACGCCGCGTGCTTTGCGGTCTTGCAGTTTAGCTATATTGGCCTGAGCTACATCGTCAAACGACAGGTCTAGTTGTTCACAAAGCTGGCTCATGTACCACAGGACGTCACCGAGTTCTTTCTTTATTTCCTGCTTGTCAGCGTCAGTTATCTCGCCTCCGTTGTTGCGGACTAGTTTCTTTATTTTCTCAACAACTTCGCCGCTTTCACCGGCCAGGCCGAGCGCCAGGTAGACCCACGGTGGGATAAAGTCGGAATAGTTGGCAGTAGAGGTGGATTGTTTCTGGTATTCGTCAAAAGTCATGTGTTTAGTATACCGGAACTCGGTCGTCAGTTCACAGGGTGCATTTTCGCGCACGTGGATAAAAATGCATATTTATCGGTGAGCCCTGGCGAACTGGGTTTTTAGCCCCTCACCTAGCCAGCGTTTTTCGTAAGTTGTTAGAACTTTATAGTCCTCGCTCAGTTCACTGTCATGCAGGTCAAATGTCAGCTGGTCCAGATGCCACTTTTCATTCACTAACTGTTCTAGTGTCCAAGCGAAAAACACTGGGTTGTCGTGTTTTATATAAAGCGCCCCGTTTTCACCTAGAATTTTAGAATACTTACGTAGAAACGTTGGGTGCGTCATGCGTCGACCGGCGGCACGCTTTTTAGGATACGGGTCGGCAAAAGTTACCCATAGTTGCTCTAAAGATTTTTCTGGCACTAGTTCATCTATCTGGTCGGCTCGTGCCCTCACGAAACGAACATTCGTAAGCCCTCTGGACTCGGCTTCGTACGCGCCCGTTTGCAATCGGTCACCTTTGACATCAACCGCAACGAACTGCAGTTCCGGATGTCGGCTAGCGAGTTCGACACTAAATAGCCCGGTACCAGCACCGATCTCTAAGACATTAACAGCCTGTTTTTTCCACTCATCTAGTTCGAAACAAAGCGGTGAGTTCGCAAATTTCGCAAACTTATACTTTTTACGCTTTCTGGTGATGATGAAGTCGTCAGGGTTTTGCATCAACTGCTATACTAGCACTACATGGATTATTCCTACTACT
>CBRAFJ010000055.1:0-6185 GCA_967755195.1 uncultured bacterium
CCAGCCTCCAGGTACAGGGAGCCGCCACGTTTAGCCAAGGCCTGTCGATAACTGGTGGTACCAACTACACCACTCCTGGCGGCGCCACGCTGAGCACTCGTATCAACGTACCGAACTACGTCCTGAACGACTACGGAACCATCATCGCAATGGGCATAACTAGTGCTTCGCCAAGTACCGCCAGAGCTATCATGGTTGCCGACCAACGTAGCGTAGCCCACCAACCAACCATCGCCGTCCTGAGCCCGAACGAAAACCAGGTGTTTGGCTTTAGCTGGGAAGGCTCGAACAGCACGGCATACCTAAAGAACTCTGCTAACTCTATAGGTATCCGTACAGCGGATACTACCGACGTCGCTACGTTTAGCAACACCGCCATATCTCTGTTGCAACCGGTTACCGTAACGTCGACAACAACCGTTGCAACCAACAACAACAACGCCTTGCTAGTTCGTAACAACAGTAGTGATGCGCTACTGCGTGCTGACACAAACAACATGCAGGTAGTCGTCGGCAACGGCAGTAATACCGTGAGTCTCAGCGGTACTGGTCTAGTTCTCAGCGGTACCGCGTCCAACATAGTTGGCGGCAGCGAACTGACGGTGAAAACTGACGATCTAACGGTGAAAAGCGCCAGCGACACTACACTGTTCTCTGTAAATGCCGAAACAGCCAACGGCACGTCAAGCGTACAGGTCGGCAGCGGTGCTGCTGACAGCGAAAACACCATGCTAACTCTGGACAAAGCATCTAGCGCACCTACTGTCACAGACAGTAGTGCTTTACTAGGTAGTCTCTACTACGACACAACGCTCGGCAAAGTCCAGTGTTATGAAGCTGACGGATGGGGATCATGTGGTGACGGTCCAGACACCTTCGTCACCATCAGTCCAGAGTACGCCGGTGCTGTTCTGAACGGTAGCGGTCAGGGAGCAATGACATCCGGTATCTGTTCGGACAATCTGAACATCAACGATGGTAGTTCTGGTCAGCCAACCACCTGTGGCACCAACGAAACACAAAACTTCTACAAATGGACCTCCACCCAGGGCTCAGCCCAGACCTACGATGTCTTTGTTAACTACAAACTACCAGATAACTTTGGTAGCTTTGTTGCCGGTTCGACGTCGCTCAAGGGTCGCACCGACAGTACGTATTCGACCGTTGCCTACCAGGTCTACAAAAACAACGGCGGCACAATGACCGCCTGTGGTTCGAGCGTCTCTGTCTCAACTGGCGTACAGACCACCTGGCAAACAGGTACAGCCTCTGGTACAGCAGACCCGGCCAACTGTAGCTTTACAGCCGGTAACAGCCTAGTGTTCAAAATAACCCTGTCCTCCCAGGCATATGCAAACGCCTACACCAGTGACATCAACTTTGCCTTTACCAACTAGTGAACCTGATATGCTAAAGAGTAGTTATGAGAACTAGGGGTAAAAAATTCGGCAAGAAAAAACTGGCCCTTGCAGCCTGTCTAGTTTTATTACTTATTGCCAGTAGTGTCGCGTGGTGGTTTTTCACCAGAAGTGAGGCCAGCAATGTCTTTGGCACCACTAGTGAAAAAACTGCTGAAAAACCAAAGTTCAAAACAGTTCAACCAGAGACAAAAGACGGCAAGCCCAAAGAGCTACAACGTGTAAGTCCGCCAGAAAGCGAACCGGTCTTCGCCTATGCCGACACTATCGATGGTGTATCTGTCATCGTTAGTCAGCAGCCGCTGCCAAAGGATTTCAAAAGTCATGTCGACGAGAGCGTCGAAAAAGTCGCCAAAGATTTCGAGGCCACGACCAAACTAAAGGCCGACGATACGACCATTTGGGTCGGAACATCGGCCAAAGGACCTCAGTCAGTAGTGCTTACAAAGAACAATCTATTGATACTGATCAAATCCCAGAAAAAAGTTAGCGACCAAGCCTGGACGACCTACGTAAAATCGCTCGACTAGTTACTCTCTTTGTGCTGCTCTATTGACTTGGAAACTTTGCCGTCAGTCTTTAGATTTTCATAGAACAATATCTGGTCACGAGATATAACCATTTCATCGTCAGGACCATGAACCTCTTCACCGAGTTTTATCAGCTGTACATTGTTACTACTACTGTTTGTCGAGCGCTGAGGACTGTTAGTACCCTCAGTCTCCTGGACCTCGCTGGCTGGGGCCTGCAGGTAGTAGATGTCGCGCAGTTTCATGTAGTTGTCATTTAACGACTGGAGTTTACCGAAGTAAACCTGACCATCCGTGAAAAATACCGCCTGATAACGGCTGCCGTCTATAGCCGTAGCCGAGTTTCGCATAGCGCCCCAGGCGAACCAACCAGCGACAAGCACAGCAGCTACTACGATACCGACTATAACTAGCGGCCGTTTTGGTCGTTTGCTATCTGCAGGACGCTGCGGTGTTGGACGGAAAGCTGGACGTGTCGATTCTTCCTGTGGATGCTGCCGTGACTGAACTGCGCCCGGTCGAGCCGCTTCCACGGGCCGCACTGGCCGATTTGATCTTCCACCTTCCATTATCTCTTAGGTCTCCTCCCTGTTTTGCTCGTTTTATCGTAGCATGAGCGATATAACTCTAACAAATCTAGCTCCACGGTGCCGCTTGTTGTATACTGATTTTTTCACCCTGCTTATGTTAGAAAGAAACAGCCCTACCCCTACCCGTCAGTCAGCACACGCCGTGCTGATGGTTAGTCCTGCTAGCTTCGCCATTGACCCACAGACTGCAGTTTCTAACGCATTTCAGATCCAGCCGGATAATCAAAAAACCGTGGCTGAACAGGCTATGGCCGAATTTCGTAACGCTGTAGATAACCTACGTCAGGCGGATATAGAGGTTTTAGTCCATGAAGGCTTGGCGAGCGAAAACAAACCAAATGCTGTCTTTCCTAACAACTGGATAAGCACCTGGCCGGATGGACGCGTGTTTACCTACCCTATGGCAACACCAAGTCGACGAGTCGAGAGGGATAATGAGGTTCTGAGTGAACTGGCCAGCTCATTTGCTATTGGTCAGACAATAGACTTATCTGATATCGAGAAAGCCGGGCGCTATCTAGAGAGCACCGGCGTGATAGTTTTCGACCACCTGGCTCGAACTGCCTACGGTTGTATCTCGGAGCGCTGCGACGAAGAGTTGTTCAACCAGCACGTGATGTCGTTAGGCTATCGGCCGATAACATTCCATGCCTACGATGAACAAGGCACGCCGATCTACCACACTAACGTCATGATGGCTGTGCAGTCGACGACCGCAGTCATCTGCTCGCAGGCTATTGCCGACCCGAGCGAACGAAAACTTGTAGTAGATCTACTGAAAAACACTCATAAAGTTATAGAAATTACACCAGCACAAATGAACGATTTTTGCGGAAACGTTCTGGAACTAGAAAATGTTCGCGGCGAAAAATACCTAGCCCTCTCACGCTCCGCGTATGACGCATTTACACCTGCTCAACGCAAAATCCTTGCCAGTGACAAAACACTGTTGCCGACAGCAATACCAACTATTGAGAGTGTTGGCGGTGGCAGCATGCGGTGTATGTTGGCAGAAATATTCCTACCAGGCATGCTTAGCGAACTCACGCCTTCAGCGTTACCGCACGCGGCAGACACTTCAGCAGTGCGTCAACCGATTTCCCTAACGTAAACTCGTCCACACCAGCAGAGCGTTCTTTCGTTGTAGACAGTCCTAGTGCAATCGCTTCACGTATAGCAGTAATCAATGCCTGTGGGTTGCGTTCTTCGACCAACGTCAGTAAGCCGCAGTTAGTTTCAGGTAGACCACCTAGACTACTAGCGATCACTCGACAACCACTGTGTTGCGCTTCAACCGAAAGCATGCCGAAAGGCTCGGCGAAGACTGACGGCATCAACAATATATCGGTACTTGCGAGAAGCCGGGCCATCGATGGCACCGTCTTGCGTGGCTCCAACAATTTGGCATATTTGTAACCCTTCAGCATCTTAGCAATAGTCTGGCCCTCTTCAACATGCTGACCAGCCATCACCACACTCATACTGACATCTAAAATTCCCATTTCATACTGATGCATCATCTCTAAAACTGTATATATACCCTTTTCGGGGTGAAGCCTGCCTGCATAGAGCACCCTAACCCTTTTACCGGGCTTCGACCGCTGGGTATTTCCGTATATAGGGTCCGCAAACGGCATAACCACATCGATCGTGCTGCTGGGTATTCCTAAATAAAGCGCCCATTGCTGCGCGTTGTAGACGCTTGTCGCTATAATGCTTTTGCCGACTACATCCTTTTTTCTTTCGTGCTGCTCGACTTTGGACGGAACGGCACAATGCAGGATTATCGCCGCCTTGTGCTTGGTCGGAACGTCGTAGGCTCGGTTCACAAAAACTACCGTACCTGGTAGATTACTGATCCCGGATTTGTCGTTTAGGCCTAAAAACGGAATGTCGGGAAAATCTTTTTTACTTTGTTTGATCGCTGGACCAACAACCACCACTTGAACAGCTATCCCTCGCCTAACCAACTCGCGTACCTGTCCAGCAGTAAAGGTTTCTGAACCGCCCGTACCAGCTAACATCGCCTCGCCAGCGGGCCATATAAATGAAATCATGCATGCTCCTTTATGTTAAAGAGCTAAAAAATAAGAGTAGGCAGATTTGCTAGAAGTGATTCCTAGAACTGTTTAGCTAGTTACTATTATGACATAGAAACAGGATATTTGAAAGGAAACACATGGTGTGGGGATGCTTGAGTAATTACTGCAGAGACACGAACAAAAAGAGTAACGCTAGAACCGCTGCAACTGGCGTCATCAGATATCGTTCCGGTTTGCTACGCGATATTGCATTCATAACCACCCCAACAAAGAAATATCCCGTCAACGCCCACATCGTTACCACGACAGCACCGTCAGATATAGGTGCCGAAACAATCCCGGCCTTTGACAGGATGATTATAGAAAAAATCCCATACAAAAATATAGACGACATACTGGATACGCGTAGATTCGTCGGCAAGACATCGTGCTTTCCGCCCCAGGCAAGCCTGCCTAGAGGCGCGCCGAGGATGAGGGCAACCTGAAAAATAGCCAGACCAGCCAGTATCACACTCGCAAGTATTGCGGATATTTCAACCATTTAGGTTTATGGCGCTAAGCCCCAAGAGCAAGTAGTACATGGTAGACGGCGTATACCGGCCAAACGATTGCCTTTAGTAGACCCAGGATAACCTCCCAGAAACCACCGCCCGACTGAGAAATGAAATAAATTGCTGCACCGATAAACGCTAGAAAATGGAAAGCGCCCCACGATCCATCTTTGACTACCTTTGTGGTGTGACCTGAATTCTTCATATACTTACCCCTTCTTTATTTGCTGATTTAAGAATATCTCGGCCTAGGACAATTAGTCCAGCCGCTCACCTGGTTATACCCTTCATTAAATCTAGAAATGCGTCATCAACCCACATTTCCAAACCTTTGTCTTTTCTGAAATCATCTACTATATTTCGCGAGGCGATTCTGTCAAAGTACTCGCCGTTTCGTTCGCCGGTATAAAATCCATATACAGATTCGTCGTCTTTACGTATACGCGTGACATAGAACTTGTACTTATAGCTCGGGTGCATATACACGTCTTCTTCACCCCTGCCCGGAAATCCCATTTGCGTTTTCTCAAATACAAATCCATTGCTTAGTAGTGCCGATTTGTATTCGTCTCTTTTCATGAACAAAGTATAGCAAATGGCGGGCAACTACACGCCCGGGTAAGCATCGTTGACCGTACACAGGAACTAGTTAACCGGTCAGATCTACAAAATCTCGCGCAGAGCCACTGCTGCAATTCTCGTAGTAAGAGCTACAGACTCGTCACTTTTCAGCTCGTCAAGTGCGGTAATTATATCTGCTTTTTCTTGTCCTGCCACCTCGCCTTGCATGTACACAGAAAGATCGTTTTGGTTTTCGCCGTCACTGCGCTGGCGGTGATCATCTAAAAAAGTTCGTAATCTTGCTTGGGCTTTGGGATTTATATCAGTGTGCTCAAGAGCGCGAAGCGCAGTTTCAATCTGGATCCTTCCCCGTAGGTGTAGTTCATCTGGTTCAAACTCTGACATAAAACAAAAATACCACAAATGTAGCGACTGTGATAAAAATGTCAGACCATACGGTCTGACATTTTTCATGGCTCACGTGAGTACTGTT
>CBRAFJ010000056.1:0-6110 GCA_967755195.1 uncultured bacterium
GTGATTTTTGGGACAAGTATACCGATGTTCGCACGGCGCTGATGGACCAGAACCTGAGTGGAAAGAACGGTCGAGCGGTTGAAAACGAACTGCTAGAGTTGGTCGACACATATTTTGAATCTGACGAGCCAGTAATCTTGGCCGGAAACTCTATACACCAAGACCGTAAATTTATAGTCAACGAATGGAACCGACTAGATGCGCGGTTACATTACCGAATGCTAGATGTTAGTGCTTGGAAAGTAGTGTTCGAAGGTAAATACGGTAAGAAATTTGCCAAACCTGAGGACCACCGGGCCCTGAACGACATCCGTGGTAGCATCATGGAATTGAAATACTACATGGGAAAGGTAAAACCATAAAATGAAGCCACTAAACCGCGAAGCCATAGTCGGCATGATAACCGGTATGCCGGACGTCGTCTTAGACTACCCGTTTGGTGAGGACGTTTCGGTCTACAAAATCGGCTCGACTGAGGGCAAAATGTTTGCCCTGGTAAGCGAAAAAAGTAAACCACTGCGCATAAGTCTAAAATGCGACCCAACTCTAGCCGAACTGTTGCGCGAAAAATACGAAACAGTACTACCTGGATACCATTTGAACAAAAAACACTGGAACACCATCATCTGCAGCGGCCAGGTCCCAGAGGACGAGCTGCAAGACCTAGTGCGTCACAGTTACGAACTAGTAAAGAACAGCTAGTTTAGATTTTCGAGAGAGTTTATAAACTCGCTGAGGTGTTTGTACTCTTCGTTTAGAGCGGTTTTTAAGCCTTTGTTATGGGTTGCCTCGTGAAGCTCGCGGACTAGTTCACGGAGAGACTCGAGTTTCAGGGTTATAACGTCCTGGTAGGTTTGGTTGTATCGACCATTTAGGCGCGCATCGGTTAGTTTCTCGAAGGTAGACGAGTCGGCTTCGGCGCTAGATACGTCTTTGTCGACTTTTTTCATGCCAGCCGCTTTTAGAGTCGCCTGAATAGTGGCGTTGTCGCTGCCTAGAACAATATTCATGTCGCTGTTGAGCTTTTTGAGGTCACCGCCGACTAGATATTTCTGACCATCAGCGATGATCTTGAGGGTAGTAGTCTGACGAGCAGCCAGACGTGGCTGCAAGGGTCCGGAAGCGTCACGGCTAACTAGTATTAGTAGGCCGCCGATAATAGCCGCAGCTATGCCGGCAGCTAGGACTATCAGTGCACGTTTGCTTAGTGCGCCGCGCTGGCGGCTCACGTTTGGTGTAGGGGCGGCACGGCCGCGTCGAGTGGGGTTCATATGACTCTATTTAAGCATAACAATTTACAGAGGTACAGGGTGATACAATAATAGGAATGAACGGGGAAGCCAAAGAAGAGGTCAGGAGCAAACTCGATATCGAAGCGGTTATCGGCGAGTATGTGCAGTTGCGTCGTGCTGGCCGCAGCTGGAAAGGTCTGAGCCCATTTTCTGAAGAAAAGACCCCCAGTTTTTTTGTTAGCCCGGAGCGCGGTATCTGGCACGACTTCAGCAGTAACCAAGGCGGCGATGTCTTTAGTTTCGTCATGTTGGTCGAAGGTTTGGATTTTCGCGCAACCCTAGAGCTGCTGGCCCGCAAAGCTGGCGTCGACCTGAGCCAATATGAGCAAAAAAGTGGTGCTAGCCGAGGTATTGGTGAAAAAAAGAAGCGCTTAACCGCTATGCATGAATCTGCGGCGACGTTTTATCAGCGCAGTTTATTTGCTCACCCCGAGGCAGTCGACTATGTTAAAAAGCGCGGTCTGAACAAACAGGTAGTACACGATTTTCGTCTGGGGTATGCCCCCAATGATGGCCGCAGCCTGCTGAACTTTCTGAGCAAAAAAGGCTATGACATAAAAGATATGCGCGATGGCGGCCTGGTTGGGACTCGCGGTACCGATTTGTTTCGCGACCGACTAATGATACCGCTGATGGACGGCCAGGGGCAGGTGATTGGTTTCACTGCTCGACTAGTGCGTGACATGCAGGGTGCGCCAAAATATTTGAACACACCGCAAACATTGCTGTACGACAAGGGTCGTCATGTATTCGGCCTACACCTGGCTAAAGAGTCGATACGAAGGTCCGACCGCGCGGTCATAGTCGAGGGAAATATGGATGTCATTAGCAGCCACCAGGCCGGCGTGGCAAATGTTGTGGCGACGGCAGGTACGGCGCTGACTGACTATCATCTAAAGGCGCTGAGTCGCCTAACCGACCACGTAGTATTGTCGTTTGACGGCGATAAGGCGGGGATCGCTGCTACCGAGCGCGGTATTCCGATGGCGCAAGCGGTTGGTGTTGAACTAGGTATCGTTACTCTTCCTGGCGACGCCAAGGACCCGGACGAGCTGATACAAAAAGATGTTGGTGCATGGCGGAAGGCTATTGATGACTCGCGACCGGCTATAGAGTGGGTTGTTTCCCAGTACGAACGGCGTTATGACATCTCGACAGCGCTGGGTAAAAGCCAACTGACTACTGAAACGCTAAAACTGCTTGGCCAAGTCAGCAACAACGTTGAACAAGAACATTATCTGAAGAGCCTGAGCACAAAAACTGGTACCGAACTAGCAACGCTGGTCGACAGAATGAACCAGATACGCGAGCAGGCGGCCAGTCAGGTACGACAAAAACAGGTCAAAACTGTCGTTCCAACTATTGCGACGACGAGTGAGGAAAAACAGCAAGACACACTACTAGCTATGATGTTGGCTGACGACGGCGCCAAGGAAAAAGCCCAAGAACTGAGCGTTGATGCCCTAGTCGGTGAAGACTACCGACAGATATTCCGCTATCTGGTTAAGAACAAGTTCAGCGAGATACCAGATACATTGCAATCATCAAAAGTTTATGTCAAAATAGTTGCGATAGCTGAGGACAAATATATAGGTACCTCATCTCAGGGCTACGCAAACGAAGCAGCTCAATTAGTAAAAAATATAAAACGCGAATACAGAAAACGACGACGGACGCAAATCTCCCAGCAGATCAGCGAGGCTGAGGCGCGGGGTGACGAAGCGGAAGCACTACGACTTAAGATGGAGGCTATAGCCTTAAATAAAGAGGAGCACAACCGTGGCAAAACCCACAGCTGACGACAATATACAATCTGATGACGAGTTGTTGCGCGACGACGTAACGGCACTCGAGCAGACCAACAACCCACTAGTGGCGGTCGATGAACCAGACACCGACGAGCTGGAAGAGACCGAGGACTGGCAAGAAGACCAGCCGCAAACTTTTTTCGATGACGTTTCAGACGACTCAGTTCGTTTGTATTTGCGTGAAATAGGAAAAATCCCACTGCTAAGCGCCGAAGAAGAGCTGGCACTGGCCCAAAGAGTCGTCGCTGGCGAGAAAAAAGCCAAAGACCAAATGGCTGAAGCCAACATGCGTCTGGTGGTTTCTATCGCCAAGCGCTACTCAGGACGTGGTCTAGACTTTCTGGATCTTATCCAGGAGGGTAATACCGGACTGCTACGTGCTGTAGAAAAGTTCGACCCGGACAAGGGATTCAAGTTCTCAACCTACGCTACTTGGTGGATTCGCCAGGCAATTACCCGTGCTATCGCTGACCAGGCGCGCACCATTCGTATTCCGGTTCACATGGTTGAGACCATCAACAAACTGCTGCGTACCCAGCGCCGCATGACTCAGGACTTGAACCGCGAACCAACCATCGAAGAGCTAGCCAAAGAGCTAGAAATGGAGCCGGAAAAAGTCGAATACGTCATGAAGATCAAACAGGACATCCACTCGCTGGATGCTGGTGTTGGCCGTGACGGTGACGACGAGGACTCAGTGCTCGGTGACTTTATCGAGGACGAGGACGCAGCTAGCCCAGAAGACTCAGCCGCCAACCAGCTTCTAAAAGAGCAGGTTCAGGACATCCTAGGAGTACTGACAGAGCGTGAGCAAAAGATCGTCAAAATGCGCTTTGGCCTCGAAGATGGCAAAAGCCACACCCTAGAGGAAGTCGGCCAGGAATTTGCCGTCACCCGTGAACGTATTCGCCAGATAGAAGCTAAAGCCCTAACAAAACTTCGCAAACACAAGGACGCCAAAAAACTATATGAATACCTCCAATAAACCTGAACTTATCGGCATAGCGGGCAGCTTTGCCAGCGGCAAAGACACCATTGCTCACCACTTAGTCGATAATTTCGGGTTTAGCCATGTTTCTACTGGAGACATGGTCCGCGAAGTCGCCCAGAGCGAACGAGGCTCTATAGAGCGACCAGTACTTTTCGAAGTCGCTAACGAACACCGACACCGTGATGGTGCCGGTGTTTTTGTTACGCGCGCCTTAGAAAAACCACGTCCACTAGTAGTTACCGGTATTCGTTCACTTGGTGAAGCCAAGGCTCTAAAAGAAGCTGGCGGCACATTGCTGTTCGTTGACGCCCCGGTCGAGGTTCGTTACGAGCGGATGAAAAATCGTCACCGCGATAGCGAAACTGAACTGACTCTGGAACAGTTTCATGCTAACGAAGAGAAAGAATGGCATTCGGGCGACAGCGACGCTGACTTTAACCTCCGCGACATAAAAGCCATGGCTGACATACAGTTTTCTAACACTCGGCCGATAGAAGACTTTATGCGCGCCGTTTGTGAGCGCCTGGGATACACCGGCTAATGGAAGGCCGGGCAGGTGACTTGCCGCGCAACTGGCGCAGCAAGGCAGCTTGCCGGGATGAAGATACCGAGCTGTTCTTTCCAGTAGGCAAGGGCAAAGCAGCCAAACTACAGGAAGAGGAAGCTAAAACGTTTTGCAGGCAGTGTGATGTCCGCGCGGAATGTTTGCAATTTGCTCTCGACACCAAATCTGAAGGTGTTTGGGGCGGTTTGTCTGAAGATGAGCGCCGAGCACTTGGCCGTCGTGCTCGAAAAATAGCCAGCTAACGTATACTGTATACATGACAAAACGCCTAGCGATAATTGACGGGAAAAGCGTTTTCTACCGCGGTTACTACGCGATGCCAAACCTTAGCACTGGCGACGGTACACCAACCGGCGGTGTCTATGGTTTTGCGGCGCTCAGCCTGGAATTAATAAAGAAGTTAAAGCCCGACTACGTCTGCGTCGCATGGGACAAGCCTAAAACCAATATTCGTAGACGCAAAGAGCTCTATGCTGACTACAAAGCCGGCCGTAAACCCGCACCACCAGACTTTTATGTTCAGATACCGATGCTGCATGAACTGCTCGAGGCTTTTTCGTGGCCGCTTTACGAGCTAGATGACTACGAAGCCGACGACATAATGGGATCGTTGGCTAAACAGGCAGCTGACGAGGGCATAGAAACTTGCCTGATAACCTCAGACCTGGACCTGCTACAGGTAACTGGACCGTTAACGCATGTTTACGCTCTGAAAAAAGGTTTTTCTAACATTGAGTTGTTTAACCCGGAAAGTTTCGAAGAAAAATACGGCCTAAAAGTCGAACAATTTTTGGATCTAAAAGCACTAAAAGGCGATAGCAGCGACAATATACCGGGTGTGCCTGGCATCGGCGAAAAAACCGGCATCCAGCTATTGCAACAATACGGCACTCTAGATGGCGTCTATGAAAACCTGTGGCAGCTAAAGGACTCGGCACGGCGCAAGCTGGAAGCCGGTAAGGAATCTGCTTACCTGAGCAAAAAAATTGCCGAGATCTGGTTGGACGCACCGATAAAACTCGACCTAGCCGCCATGGACGTCAACGACCTAGACAAACTAGCCCTAAAAACCATGCTAACAAAGCTAGAATTTCGTAGTCTGCTACGCGGTCTACCAGAGGGAATGCGTACCAGTGAGGTCGTAGCTAGCGATGAACCAGGCTTGGCTGAAATAGTGCCAGCAAATCTAGTAGATCTGAAAAAAAGCCTGACCAAAAAACCCGATAAATTGGTCGTCTGGCAGACTGATGACCAGTCATACGTTTCGTGGGACAAAACCGTAGTTGCCAAAATCGACCAAGACGAACTGAGCAAGATGCTAGAGGGCAGTAGTCTGATAGCTCACGACGCCAAAGCGGTATTAAAAAATGTGCTCAGAGGCGGCGGAAAAAAACTACCGACAGTAGCGCACGATACTGAACAGGCGGCATTTTTGCTCTACCCGTTACGCAAAT
>CBRAFJ010000057.1:0-6039 GCA_967755195.1 uncultured bacterium
AGTTTGAACGTCGTCCCGTTTATCCCGACCTTGGTATCACTCGTTTTCCAACCTTTCAGGCCAGCGCTAGTGTAGGTTACATATTCTGGCTCCAGGTATGGCTGTATATTTTCACTATCGGCGTTTACGTAGACCGGTTTGTCGTCAGCCATGTAGTCGGCCAGTGAAAATATATCTCGTGCAGCTGCCTGAAATGTTCCGTACTGGTCTAAATGCGCTGGAGCTAGTCCAGTTATAACGCCTATATCAGGCTGGACGGTTTCAGTAAACGACTCGACATCACCGGGTTTGCCTTCACCGAACTCGACAACTATAACATCTTCATCACCATCTAGTTTTTTAGCAAAACCATAGTGTGCACTTGCCACGTTTTTGTTAGCCGGAGTGGCGGCGACTTTTTTACCCTCGCTCAAAACGGTTAGCAGTAGTTCTTTCATAGTAGTTTTGCCGTAACTGCCGGCAACCGCTATTTTCACGCCTGGGTGTTTCTCTAGTATCGCCTTTGTTTCGCGTCGATAGCGCATGGCACGCGGCACGATAACAAAACGGCGAGCAACTACTAGTGGGAATAGAACCAGATACGCCCAAATAACGGGCGCCGTTAACAACAAAATAGCCGCAGCTAACAAATAATGCCACTGGTGATGTGTGTTGGAGACCACGATCAGCGCGATAGCCAGCAGCACCTGGGCGGTTATCCCGATACGCACAAACCAGGTAAACATCCGCGCTACTATAGTTCTATCTAGGTCACGACGAGTCATGACCGATCTAAAATCATCAACCCGACCTAACCAAGCCAAGTACGGCCGGACCTCGTACTCAACACTCTGTAGCATGTAGGCTATAGCCTCTGGAAAGCGAGGCGAAAACTGGCTCAGCCAAGATCTCATTTCAAAAACGCCTCTATCTTGTTCGCTACCTGGTCAACAGCCTGCTGGTGCACGAAATGCCCAGTGTCTTCGACAACGAACAGTTCCGAACCCTCAACCGCTTGGTTAAATAATTTGGCGTACGACAGAGGTGTTGCCGTGTCATCGCTGCCGTTTATTATCAGTGTCGGCAAACTGAGCATCATAGCATCACTCTGCACATCTTCGCCAGTTATGCGTTTAAAAGTACTAACCATATGCGGTGCCACCAACATATCCGAACCGGCCGCTCCGTATAGTTTGCCGCGCAGTTTTGTGCGCATTTCCTGTGGCAACGGCCTAGTAACTGCTTTACCCGTCTTGGCCACCACAGTCCAAGCAAGTTTTTTGAGAGGTGCACGGCCGCGAATACCTGCCGAAGCGATCAGTAGTAGTTTTTTAGGCTTTAGTCGCAATGTACTAACGGCTTTTATAGAGATAGCGCCACCGTTACTATGGCCACCCAGTGCATAGACTTTTAGTCCAAGTTTTTTAACAAATGCGGCCACAAAATCTGCATAGTCATCTAAGCCCCAAGCCTCATTGGGGGCCTGCGTACCACCAAAACCAGGCAGGTCCAACCGGACTACGTCATACTTTTTCTCTAACCGACTCACTAGAGAGTCAAAGGTCGAGTTCGTGTCGCTCCAACCATGCAATAACAGTAGTGTTTTGCCGGTACCAGACCGCTGATAGTTGACGACTAGGGAGCTTACGATAACGTTCATACTTACAGTATAACCTGCCAGGTATACTAGTTATATGCATATTCCGCTAGCCGAACGAATGCGGCCGCAAACTTTGGATGAGGTCATAGGTCAAACCCACATAGTTGGTGGTAGTGGTTTGCTGCGTCAAATAATCGCCAAAAAGCAACTAACTAGTCTGATCCTCTGGGGTCCGCCAGGAAGTGGCAAGACAACATTAGCCCGAATACTGGCTCGCGAGTTAGGGGCTGACTTTGTCGAACTTAGCGCTGTTACTGCTGGTAAAAAAGATGTTATGGCAGTAGTCGAACGGGCTCGGCAAAACTGGAACCTGAAACAAAGAACCTTGTTGTTTGTGGACGAGATCCATCGTTTTAACAAAGCTCAGCAGGACGCATTTTTGCCTCACGTCGAATCTGGACTGATAACCCTTATCGGCGCAACCACTGAAAACCCGAGCTTCGAGATAATCACCCCTCTGTTGAGCCGCTCAAGAGTGTTAGTTCTAGAGCCTTTATCTAAAAAGGATATCGTCAACATCCTAAAACGTGCGTCAAGTCAGGAAAAGGCCGAAAAGCGCGTCGCGACTGACGCGTTAGATTACCTGGCCGAGCTATCTGGCGGTGATGCACGTCTAGCGCTAGGAAACCTAGAAGTCGCCCTCAGCCTGAGCAAAAAAGTCAGCACCGAGACAGTTAAAACCGCTGCCCAAAAACGTATACCAGGCTATGACAAAAAAGGCGACATGCACTACAACGTCATCTCGGCATTCATAAAAAGCATGCGCGGCAGCGATACAGAGGCAACGCTATACTATCTAGCGCGAATGTTAGACGCAGGCGAAGACCCGAAATTTATCGCCCGGCGGATGGTGATATTTGCCAGCGAGGATATCGGCCTTGCCGGAAACGGTGCTTTATCTCTGGCCGTAGCGACCTTTCAGGCAGTCGAACGGATCGGCATGCCCGAAGCACAGTACAACCTGTTTCACTGCGCAACAGCACTAGCTAGAAGTGAAAAGTCCCGCGAAACATCCGACCTGATGTATACCGCCATGTCGCTAGCGAAAAAATACCCCGACTCACCCGTGCCACTACATATACGCAACGCGCCTACAAAACTTATGAAAGACTTAGGTTATAACGAAGGTTATAAATGGAAAGCTAACTTTCAGCACGAAAAAGGTTTTTTGCCTGACGACGTTAAGTCCTAGCTGCTTTTTCTATCTTTTTTCGCACGCTTTATAACCTCTAGGTATCGCTCTATGTAGTTGGCCGCCATAACTTCTGCTGAAAACTTCTGCTTGACCGACATACGACAGTCAGCCGGATCTATTTCGTTGACACGCTGCATATATTCGGCAAATTCTTCTTCGGTATCAGCCAAAAATCCGTTAACACCGTGCTCGATGATCTCCGGCATCGCACCGCGTCGCATCGCTACCACCGGGGTTCCGCAAGCCAGAGCCTCGATAACTGCCATACCAAATGGCTCCTCCCACTGGATAGGAAACAGCAGCGCCTTTGCCTCAGATATAAATTTCAGTTTTTTCTTGCCGCCAAGGTTACCGGAATAGGTTATGCGCGGATTTTGGGCGACGTATGGCAATATCTTGTCACTATAGTATCGAAACTCATCGCTCTGACGATATTTACTGAGAGGGTTGACTAGTTCTAGTAGTAACTTGCGCGGCGAAGCAATGTCACCGATGGTACCAGCCATACGCAGACGATAGCGCAGTTTGTGGCATATTCTGGCAGCAATGTGCTGGGCTTTGTCCTCGTTAAATCGCGCCAACGTTATGAAATAATTCTTTTTGTTTTCAACGTATGGGAAATCACGCACATCGACGGCATTGTAGACCGGCTCTAGGACGTGTGGTTTTATTTCGGATGGCGCCGATGCCATGAGAGCGTTCGAAATACCTACCATGTATAACTGATGGCTATTGCCTAGCTGACGCCAAAACGTGCGGTTATCCGCTTCGCCCTGCTTAACCTGGTCATCACTGGTAAACGGTGGTCCGTGTAGAGTATGAACAGCCGGCGGAACTGTATGTAGTCGCGTAGCCCACGACAACACCTGCGGACCGATATGGCCGTTGTGGTCATGAATGACGTCAAAGTTACCGTCAGCCTCGATACGCTTTAGCGCCTCCTGGATATGCCCACCAACCAACGGCAGCACCTTGTACCAAGGGTTATGGATGTATTGAAACTGCTCGCTTTTGGTTATAGGATGAACTTTGGCGCCGCGCAGGCGTCTTTTTGCGACACCAAACACTTCGACCTCTACACCTTGGGCGACTAATTCCTTAACAAGAGCGTCTAAAACTGATTCTATCCCACCGTACCCCTTGGCTGGTACTGTTAGCCAGGGAGTTGCGATCATTGCAACGCGTATGTGATGGTTCCGCATGAGCGGTTCAGTCTTTGACATGAACTTGATTAAGTATAGTACGATGCTTTATCTGGTGCGGTGAAATATATCACTATGCCAGTGTGGCTTGCGAGTGATAATAAGACGATGCACGAGACAGCCCCAAAACCAGAAGCAGCTATACCGCTCCCGCAGCTATTGCCCGGCGAACAGCTGATAAAGGCGGAGGACATACCCGAATACATCCCTACCGAACCTCCGTCGAGACTACGTGAGATGCAGCGCCTGGCTCAAGTGAAGGCTGAGGGCGAAGTTGGCGCTTTTGGGCCTTCACTGGCCTCTTTGAGTCTAGAGCGACCAGGTGGTTTTATATCTCCAGAACTGCGCAAATACGAAGCTTTGTTTGGCCGTGATTCACTGCGAGTCGCCCTAGACCTTTTGCCTATCTACCCCCTATTAGCCCACGCCACCATCCATTCCTTGGCTAGCCGACAAGGAATGGTTACTAACGCCGCACGCGACGAAGAGCCGGGAAAGATAATCCACGAAGACCGCCCACTAGAGGATCCAATAGCTCGCGAAATTACCGAAGAATACGGCTGGCAATGGCCGTACTACGGCTCGGTCGACTCCACCCCACAGTTCATGCATCTCATCTACAAATACACCAAACAAGTCCGTGGCGGCGAGTCTCTACTCCGCGAGCAAATCAACGGCATTAACGAAAAACGAACCATTGGCGATGCCTACAAACAAGCCCTCATGTGGGTTGAAAACCGCCTAAATAAAAACTCCGAAGGATTGTTGGAGTTCCGTGCATCAATACCAAAAGGCATCGAAAACCAGGTCTGGCGGGACAGCTGGGATGCTTATTTTCATGCTGACGGAACTTTAGCCAATCACGATAACGGCATTGCCAGTGTCGAAGCCCAACAGCTGACTTTTGACGCAATAACAGAAGCTGCCGAGCTATTCGAGCAAGAGTTCGGTGATGCCGAAAAAGCTAACTCGCTGCGGGCCCGTGCAGACACCCTGCGCACTAACATTTTGAAGTACTTTTGGGTCGATGAAAAAGGCGGTTATTTCGCACTCGGCACTGACCGTGATCAGGACGGAAATCTGCGCCAACTAAAAGTACGCACGTCTGACATGGGTCACCTACTACGTTCGCGTTTGCTGGCGGGTGAGCAGTACAAACCTCAGCGCGAAGCCGTCATATCGCACCTATTTAGCCCAGAGATGCTCAACATCAGCGGCATCCGCACACTAGCTAGCGATGAGGTCCGTTTTCGACCTGGTGCCTACCATAACGGCAGCGTCTGGTTGTGGGATACGTACTACATAGCCGAAGGGCTGCGTCGGCATGGTTACTATGGCCTAGCAACCCATCTAGCTGACAAGATACACATGGTCATCAACGTTACCCAAAAATTCCCCGAATACGTTCGCGGTGATGATTTCCCTATGCCACGCCTAAATCCGCGCGTAGTTGATATTTGGGACGAGAGGAACAACAGGATAAACCGTGTAGAACAACCACCGCAAGAAGTTCAAGCCTGGTCGGTCGCTGCCGATATCGCGCGCGACTATTACAGTGGACGTGTACCAGAAAGTGCTGTAGATCCAGACGCTATCGAGGTTGAGGACTTGATACTATCACAGCTACCCACACACTAGACGCTAATGCTTTTTTCTGTTGAAATAAATGCATGAGCAGAAAGTGGAGTTTTTTGTTAAAGCTAATTATTGTTATCGCCATTGGTCTTATCGGCACCTACAAAACTCTCGACATCGAAACCAATAAAAACGACGATTCGACCGCTGCTGTACAGCAGGTTGAAACACCTGCCGGCCAAGTCCTAGGAACGCTCGCTATAAAAGGCCGAGCCCCGAAAACAGGTTACAGCCGCGACATGTTTGGGTCTGGATGGCTGACTGTCAGTGACTGTGATACGAGAAACTACATACTTGCCCGCGACCTGATAGACGAATCATTTGTCTCACCTAGTTGCAAAGTGGCCAGTGGCATCTTAAACGATCCC
>CBRAFJ010000058.1:0-5964 GCA_967755195.1 uncultured bacterium
AAAACCGGGATATTTTGTTTGTGTTACTTCTTCGATCGTTTTTCGAAGACACCTCTACCAGGATGTCGCCGAGCGGTAACTATTTTTTACTTCTTTTCTCGATGATGTCTTGCGCAACGTTAGGTGGAACTTCCTCGTATTGAGCGAGCTCCATGGTGCTAGCAGCACGACCCTGAGACATACTTCGTAGGTCTGAGGTGTAGCCGAACATGCTCATCAGCGGAACGTAGGCACGAACCAGTTTGGCACCACCAGGGATGTCTTCCATGGCGTCGATGCGGCCACGACGAGCGTTAAGGTCACCGATGACATCACCCATGAATTCTTCTGGGGTGCTGACTTCAACTTTCATAACAGGCTCGAGAAGTACTGGTTTTGCCTTCGGGATACCTTCTTTAACTGCTAGAACACCAGCAAGGTTAAAGGCAAGTTCGCTAGAGTCAACGTCGTGGTAGCTACCGTCATAGAGAGTAGCCTTGACGCCGATCATTGGATAGCCGGCGATAACACCGCTGTTTAGAGTGTCAGCGATACCCTTTTCAACTGGCTTGCGGTATTCCTGAGGGACAACACCACCCTTGATGGCGTCAACGAACTCGAAGCCTTCGCCAGATTCGGTCGGCTCGAAACGGATCCAGACGTCACCGTACTGACCACGTCCACCAGACTGCTTGGCGTGCTTACCCTGGGCCTCTGTAGTGCCGCGGATGGTTTCACGGAAAGCAACCTGTGGCTCACCGATGTTAGCTTCGACCTTGAACTCGCGCTTCATGCGGTCGATCAGGATGTCTAGGTGAAGCTCACCCATTCCTGACATGATGGTCTGGTTAGTTTCTTCGTCGGTGTGAACACGGAACGTTGGGTCTTCTTCAGCTAGGCGCTGCAGGGCGATACCCATCTTTTCCTGGTCGGCTTTGGTTTTTGGTTCAACAGCGATAGACACTGGTGGTTCTGGGAAGTCGATAGACTCTAGAGTGATAGGGTGTGCAACGTCAGCCAGAGTGTGGCCGGTAAAGGTCCCCTTTAGACCAACAACTGCAGCGATGTCACCGGCACCGATCATGTCGATGTCTTCACGCTTGTCGGCATGCATACGGACGATACGGCCAACACGCTCTTTTTCACCAGTAGTGGTGTTCAGAACGTAGCTACCAGCAGTTAGTTTACCGCTGTAAACACGGACGAAGATCAGCTTTCCAACAAATGGGTCGGTTGCGATCTTGAAAGCTAGACCAGCTAGTGGCTCGCTATCGTCGGCTTTGCGCTCGATAACGTCACCGGTTTTAGGGTTTGTGCCCTGAATTGCGCCAACGTCGAGTGGAGATGGCATGTAGTCAGCAACTAAGTCTAGAACTTTTTCGACGATAACACCACGGCCGTCACCACCAGTGACTAGGTAGAAGTCACCAGCTAGGACGCGCTTGCGTAGTGCACCTTTTAGTTCTTCGATAGAGATAGAGTCTTCACCCTGTTCCAGGAAACGCTCGAACAGTTCGTCGTCTGCTTCGACAGCTGCTTCAACTAGCAGGCTGCGGGCATTTTTGGCCTTGTCCAGCATGTCAGCTGGGATCTCACCTTGGACTAGAGCTTTGTCAGTGTAGTCGCTGTAGGTGTAAGACTTCATGTCTACCAGGTCAACAACACCATTGATCTCTTTTTCGAAACCGATAGGCAGGTGGACAGGTAGTGCGTGTTTGCTGAGGCGGTTGTGGATAGTGTCGAGAGACTTGTAGAAGTCACCACCGGTCTGGTTGATCTTGTTGATGAAGCAGATACGTGGCACGCCGTATTTGTTAGCCTGGCGCCAAACAGTTTCCGTCTGAGCCTCAACACCCATCTTGCCGTCAAACACTGTGACAGCACCGTCGAGCACGCGAAGTGAACGCTCAACCTCGGCAGTAAAGTCGATGTGACCTGGGGTGTCGATAATGTTGATCTTGCAACCCTTCCAGAATGCAGTCACAGCAGCAGAGGTAATGGTGATACCACGCTCTTTTTCCTGGGCCATCCAGTCAGTAGTTGCGCTGTCGCCGTCTGCACCACGAACCTCACCGATCTTGTGGTTGATACCGGTGCGGTACAAAATACCTTCGGTTGTAGTTGTTTTACCAGCGTCAATGTGAGCAATAATACCGATGTTGCGGTATTGCGCTAGCGGAACGTTTTTTGGTGTTGCCATATAGCTTTTCTTTATCCTCGAGGGTTACTTGGTATAATTTTGGCCACAAAAAAGTGGCACTTTGCCAGTATTATAACAGATTAGACGCTAGTCGTCACTAGGAGTTTTTCGGTATGAAGACATGCCGGAGCGGTACGATATCTTTTACTGATGTCAGGGGAAAGTGTATAGTATCGCTCGTTTCGTTTATGTTTTCAGTGCATAATTTCATCACTAGATGTGGAACTATTGTACTGTCGTTCTGTTTGGGACTCTCACGCCATATGACCTTATCGATAATAGCTGGTGATGCTTGGCTAAACTTATATACCTCGGATTTGTCATTACCGTCTATCCATCCGCGTCCTTTTAAGGCGACTAGATAGCCGATATTGCGGTCAAAATCGAGCAGACAGTTGGTGTAGCGGTTTAGAGACAATGTCGTGAGCTGTACAGTATCTGGGTCATCTTCAGCCTGGTCATAAAAATATTTGCGCAAACGCCGCGCCACCGCCCCCTCATGCTCAGCCGGTTTAGCGAGTGACTCGTCGAGATCATAGAACAAACCTGGCTGGAAATTTTCTAGAACGTGTCGAGAACGCTCCAGGGATATCAGGTAAGGAAAATCTAATCCCATAACATCCTCTGGTCGTGCCGTTCCGTGCGTCAGCACACCGTCTTTGACACGATTTATAGCTATACGCAGATGATAATGCTTAGGGTCATCCTCGTTCATGCTGATATTTTTATCCTCATCTTCACACGGTATTACACCCTGAAAAAACACAGACTCGTCCACATATACACCTGTTGTACGTTCGCCTTTTGGATCTGTTTCTGGGGGGAAATCTGCCATACCAGTAAACAGCGCCCTGTGACCCATTAACTCGCGCCAATCATCGTCTAGCTCATGCATCAGTTTATTGATGTACGCTCCACTTACAGGACTGTCAACGAGCAGCTCTTGGTACACTAGCATTTTCTTGAATACACTAGTGATACCCGGATCCATATGCACAGCCTCAAGCGACCTAAAAAGCTCCTGGTTGTTCCCTCGCACTTCACTCATAGTTGGATTATCGTACCCGCACAGAGTTAGTTATGCAAGCATAAGAAAAACGGACACCATTTCTGATATCCGTATTTCTATAGTTCGTCGAGGTTTTATCCGCGAGCGAAGTGTGCAAAAGCGCGGTTGGCTTCTGCCATCTTGTGGGTGTCTTCCTTCTTCTTGAAGGCTGCACCAGCTTCGTTGTGAGCGTCAACAATCTCAGCGGCTAGGCGCTGGTCGTATGGCATGCCGCTGCGAGCGCGAGCACTCTGGACTAGCCACATGAACGCGTAGTGGTTCTGACGGTGACCCTGGATAGGGAATGGAATCTGGTAGTTCGCACCACCAACACGGCGTGACTTAACTTCAAAGTTAGGCTGGATGTTCTTTAGAGCTTTTTCAAAAACCTCTAGTGGGTCTTCGCTCTTCAGTTTCTTTGCAGCGATTTCTAGGGCGCTGTAAACAGCACGTTCTGCTAGCAGTTTTTTACCATCTAGCATGCTTTTGTTGATCAGGCGCTGGACCAGAATACTCTGGTATTTACGGTCTGGGTTTACCTGACGCTGTAGGCTTTTGGTGACTTTACGAGGCATTACTTAGACTCCTTTTTGGCACCGTACTTCGAACGGCCCTGCTTGCGCTTGCCTACACCCTGAAGGTCTAGAGCACCGCGAACGATGTGGTAACGGACACCAGGAAGGTCTGGCACACGACCACCACGGACTAGCACAACAGCGTGCTCCTGGAGGTTGTGGCCTTCACCACCGATGTAAGCCCAAACTTCCTGACCGTTAGTCAGACGAACACGAGCAACCTTACGGAGGGCCGAGTTAGGCTTTTTAGGAGTTTTAGTAGTGACCTTTATACAAACACCGCGCTTTAGTGGTGCCTGCTGGTCGTAGTAACGGCTTTTTAGCGCGTTATGGATGCGGCCAAGTGCAGGTGACTTCGACTTTTTGCCGGCAGTCTTGCGAGGCTTGCGAACCAACTGGTTAATTGTAGGCATGAAAAATGCTTCTCCAAGTTCTTTAGTATTGTGGGCGAGATAACAGAGGTGATAAGCCTCTATTTCCCGGATAACGCCCGCCGAGCAACATACTCGCGGGACATGTCCTGTGAACGCTAACAGAAAATGTACACGTCTTTCCATAACTCCACAGGAGGAAACTCACTGGTAATTTTAGCAGAAAACATCCCTGTTGTCCAGATACACGAGATGCGGCCTTTTCATTTTTGATAAATTGAAAACCCGCCGCAACGAGTAGCCGGAGCAGAGCTCGAACGGCGGGTTTTCGTTGACGACGGGTTGGTTGATTAGGAGAGTGGCCACGGTATAAGGACCGAAGCACCGTTCGCGATAGCCGGCTCGAGTTCCTTCAGGACATCCTCGGCGAACTGCTTGCGCCCCTGACGTCCCAACCCTCGCTTGGCAACGATGCCGAGTCCGTTGCGCGGAGGTGAGACCAAGGCCACGGCACGGACCTCGCCGACAGTCTTCAGCTTGCTCAGCTTGGCAACGAGGTCGTTGCTCAGGACACCATCCTTCGGCGGCTCGACCATGAACTCGTTGATCATGCCGAGATTGCTCAGCTTGACGGCTACCCACTTCTTCACAGAAGACATCAAAACACTTCCTATCATGTTCTATACGCTTCTTGCGTACGATTCATCTATTGTATCATATTTATTATGTTTAGTCAAAGTGCAGGCAAATGAAAACCCGCCGAGGCGAGGGCCGGAGCGCAATGCTCGACGGGTTCTCGCCTACGACGGATAGTTGCAGGTCTGAGCCTACAGTGCCGGAGGAAATTCTGCTCAAACTACCAGTAGGTCCAGCCACGGTGGTGGACCCGCTCAAAGCAACCGCTTTCATGCCTGACCCAGACCTGATGGTCCGGAACAAACTCGCGCAGCGCCTGTACAGCGAACTGGCAACTCGTGCTAGTCGACTGGTGAAGCAGGTTCCAGTCACACTGGTTGATAACTATCGCCGCAGTGTCTCGGAACAGGCGAGCATGCCTGTTTGATGCTGCGACGAGCTGCTCATCAGTTGCGTTGAAACCGAGCTTATACTTGAACGACAGCCAAGCCTTTGTCGGAAAAACGTCATCGAACGACACAGACCTATAGTGGCGTACGGGGATCTGGACGGCAGCCCGCACATCATCGTGCGGAATGCCTTTATGAATCACCATACTTGGCGACATTGTTATGTCTTTCTACTCACGGACAGCCATCCGGAGACCCCGGACAGCCCAAACATCTTAGTATTTTTAAAAAAACCGGACAGTGAAAAAACCCACCGAGGTGAGAGCCGGAGTGTAGTACTCGACGGGTTTTCTCACTTTCGATGGGCGGCTTGTTTGCCCGGGTTGCCTAAAAGGCTTTTCGCTTCCGGGACAAGTACTGCTGACGCTCACGCACCAGTTGCCGGGCAGACTCGACGACCTCAGCCTCAGTCACTTTGGTTACGCCACCCAGCTCAACCCGAGCGTACAGCGTCTCATACATAGTGCTGCTTTGCTTGTCGCTCTTGTGCCGAATGCCCATAAGGCTCGGCCGGAACTCCTCATAGAGCTCGTCGACGACCCATTTGGTGTCACTGGCTTGCCAGACAACGCTATCCTTCTTCGTCATCATCGACCTCAGATCGATCACGAACTCTTCCGGAAATTTCTTGTTCTCCGGATTCAGTACTGAAGCCACGCCTCTCACCTCATCTCTCAGTTTATGGCGCCTTCCTATGTGTATTTAT
>CBRAFJ010000059.1:0-5829 GCA_967755195.1 uncultured bacterium
AAGTATGATGCAAAAGACTAGGCAACTAACACAGCAGTGGGCACTCCCGATGATTGTCGGGGTGTGTCTACTGCTGTTTGTTTGGTCAAGGCCAGTCGGTGCCATAAATGGCATACCGACGCCATCACCAAAACCTGGTTCGTATGGTTTGGAGGCGATGAAACCGAAACCACCTCCAACGGTTGGTGCGACTATAACTACGCCAGGTAACGGTGCGACATTTGCCGAGTCACCTATAACTGTCACTGGTATCTGCCCGAACGACCTGCTAGTCCAAGTCTTAAATAATGGAGTTCTGGTTGGTGCTGTTATGTGTGAAAACGGCAGCTTTACCATGAAAGTGAGCTTATTTGCCGGTACAAACGAACTAACTGCCCGTGTCTATGACGAGCTAGACCAGACCGGTCCGGAGTCGAACGTCATGACAGTTACATACAATGACACGCGTTTTACGGCTTTTGGTGCTGTGGTTACATTAACTAGCTCATACGGACGTCGCTCGGCTGCGGCTGGTAGTGCGCTGGACTGGCCTCTACAGCTGTCGGGAGGAACTGGTCCGTATGCCTTTAGCACCGACTGGGGTGATGGTGCACCGGCTGAATTAAAGAGTCAGCCACTTGCAGGAGTCGTAACCATAGCGCACCCTTACAAAAAGGCCGGTATTTACCGTGTCAATGTACGCGTAACCGATGTTAACGGCGTGAGTGCATTTCTGCAGTTGGTTGCAGTTTCTAATGGTGAAGTTAACAGTGAAGAACAGGTCGAGGCTGCTTCTACCGAAGCCGAAAAACCAGCAAAAATACTCTGGATACCAGCTGCGGCCTCCGCTGCACTACTAATCCCGGCATTCTGGCTAGGGCGTCGTAGTCAGACAATTTCGTTACGTAACAAGATGATGAAAGAACGCGACGCGTACCAGAAAACCAAGTAGTAGACCGTTTGATCAAGGTGCTGTAAAAAAGTACTTGACAAGCGCTACCATAAGCGTGTTACACTGACAACGTTACTATTAACAAAACCAAAATATAATTAAAAAATAGAGAGAAGAGAGAGGAAACAGAGAGATGAACTCTTTGAGAGTATTTGTGGACCGAAAGACGGTCTCTTTGGTAGCTGTGTTCGCACTGCTGCTTTCGCTTGCGTTGCCGATATTTGCATCGGCCGCACAGATAACGACACGTTCTGTGGAGCTCAGTAGCGCTACTAAAAGCGCTACTGGTGTTCAGTACAAAGTAAACTTTACGATCCCGACCGGTGACACTGGTGCTGGTGCTGTCGGTTTGCAATTCTGTAGTAACTCGCCACTAGTTGGTGAAGACTGTGACCCACCAACTGGTCTCAACGTCGCGAGCGCAACGGTCGTATCCGGCGCTGACTCGGTGTCTGTGCCTACAGTAGTCAGTAGTATGGGCCCTGCACTTGTGGCAGTCGGCGACACTGAGTTTTCTACTGCCGGCGCAAAAACCTTTACGCTTGGCGGTATCACGAACCCATCTAGCGCTGGTTCGATGTATGTGCGTGTTATCACGTATGACACAGCTGCGAATGCAACAGATGACTACGATGCATCCGACAACGATGGTATCGGTGGTGTCGGCACGGTAGGTGCTAGTTCTGCAGTTATCAGCTCCGGCAGTATAGCGCTATCTATCGTAGATGGTATCAGTGTGTCTGGTGCCGTCCTGGAAAGCCTAACGTTCTGTGCATCTGCTGTGGCGATGACAGATGGTGACGACGATAACAACTACTGTGAAGACGCAACCACTCCTACGGTGACTCTAGGCCATGACGTAGGCGGCGGTGTCATCGCCCTCTCGGCAGATGCCCTGGACACAGGCGCTGTCTATACACAACTGTCAACGAACGCCTCAGGTGGTGCAGTGGTTCGTATCAAATCGGGGGCGATCTGTGGCGGACTTATCCGTGCTGGCGACACATCGCAAGTCGCATCGACTGCATGTACAGGTATCCCAGCATCAGGTCCAACCGGTAACGTAACCTCGGGTACGGCAGGATTTGGTCTTCGGGTTGGCACTGCAGCTCTCGACACAAACACCACCGGATCATCAGACTCAACCGGCTCAATGGTTGCTGCGGGTGATTACAATAACACAGACTACCGCTTTAACTGGGTAGCAAACAACGCGACTGGTGTCTCTAGCACATACGGAGACGACCTACTCAACACTTCAGGCGCTACCGCTACCGAACAAGGTGCGACACTGACATTTGGTACAAGCATCAGCAGTGCTACGCCGGCCGGCCGATATTCGGCAGACCTATCACTGATTGCGACCGGTACGTTCTAGACTACAAAGAACTAACGCAATCAGAAACGTATAACACCCTCGCTCCGGAGGGTGTTATATTATGCCGGTTATGCCGGGATACCTTGTGGCTCTAAGCATATCTGATATGATAAATATAATGATGTCTAATGGGGAGACGGTGTGTTTAAGAAACGTTCATTTCATGTAGCTGTATTTGCTGTAATAGCCCTTGCTTTTGCGGGTGTATCCCTACTGCCTAGCCGGAGCTATGCGGCCGAGACTACACCGAACAACAACGTCCTAAAAGTAGCGCCTGTTAGGTCCGATATTGTTGTTAGTCCAGGGCAAAGCCACACGGTAGAAGCCACTGTCACAAATATTACGAACAGCCCTATAACTATAAGGGCCATTGCAAATGACTTTATAGCCGGTGACGAGCAAGGTGCACCAGCTCTGATTCTCGCCGAGAATGAATACGCACCGAATCACTCACTAAAGCGTTTCATGGGGCCACTACCAACGGTGACAATACCAGCAGGCAAGGGAACTACGATACGGGTGGTTATAAAAGTGCCGGCGAATGCTGCTGCTGGTGGATATTATGGTGCTGTACGGTTTGCCCCATCTAGTGCTACCTCTGGTGGTGAGGTCAACATGAATGCCAGCGCCGCTTCGCTAATACTTTTGACAGTTCCTGGAGATATGGTTGAAGCGGCTGACCTAACAAACTTCGAGATCCAACAGAGCGGGAAAAGCGGAGAATTCTTCCAGAGCTCCAATAGCCTCGAGACTTTCGTACGTTTCAAAAACAACGGTAGCACGCATGTCGGTCCGACCGGCAAGATATCAGTAAAGAGCGGCGACAAGGTCGTATACGAGTACGACTTTAACGCAGAAGATCCAAAGGACATGGTGCTTCCAGACAGCGCTCGCTACTGGCGAGTACCGCTGAAAAATATAGGTAGTTTCGGTAAGTACACAGTTCACGCAACATTTACCTACGGCTCAAAGAACAAAACTGTCGAAGCAGTGAAGAGTTTCTGGGTTGTACCTGTGGTAGTTATCATCGGTACAGTAGTGGGCGTACTGGTACTAGTAGGTTTGATAGTTGGTATCTGGCTATTCCTCCGAAGCTACAAGCGCCGCATACTGCGTAGCAGTGGTCGTCGCTTCTAGGTATATGATCAAACCCGAGCAACAGGATCTATGAACAGGGAAGTTAAAAAGACCATCTACTTTGTTCGCCATGGTCAGAGTGTTGACAACGTTTTGCCGGTCTTCCAGGCAGCTGACTCGGCACTGAGTGATGAAGGTAAAGAACAAGCAGCTGAAGTTGCTGAGCGTTTCAAGCACATCGACTTTGAAGCCATCATAACCAGCCCGTACGCTCGCGCCAAAGATACCGCTCAGGCTATATCAGATGCGACCGGCGTCGCAATAGTAGACGTCAACGACATGTTGGTCGAACGCGTAAAACCGTCGTCGCTAGGTGGTCAGCCACACACCGACCAAAAAGCTGTGAAAATATGGCGTGATTGGCATGCGGCTTATTTCGTCCCCGGTAAACGTTATGAGGATGGTGAAAACCACGAAGACGCCATAGCTCGAGCCGACAAAGTCCTACAGTACCTGCTAGATCGCCCAGAGACTAAACTGGTGGTCGTAACGCACGGCTTTTTCTTGCGTATTTTGATGTCGCGGGTCTTGTTACAGGAAAAGCTGACCGGCGAGTTACTAGCCCAAATGGTCCCGCTGATGATGGTCGAAAACACTTCGGTAACAAAACTGGCCTACGTTAACAATTTCGAAGAAGAATTCCGTTGGCACATGTGGACGTTCGGCGACTATTCGCATCGGGGTGAAAACTTGCCGATAAAAGGCAATATATAGTGCGTACACTTCGGCTTAGTGCTCACTATGTAATACACTAAACATATGCAAAGCAGTCCTATAAACATAGCAGTCCTAGCCAGTACAGTGCGTGAACAGCGCCGATCTATACACGCCGCACGCTTTGTCGCTGGTATTGGAGAAAGCCTGGACGGCGTCAACATTCGCTTTGTCGACCCAGGTGATTTTCATTTTCCTGGCGACGGAAACGATCCTGAGGGCAAAGATCCGCGCTACACAGAAATCACGGTATGGGCTGACGCGTTCTTCATTGTTACTCCAGAATACAACCACAGTTTTCCGGGTACGCTAAAACGGATGATAGACAGCGAGCTTAAAAACTATACCCACAAACCGGTTGCAATAGCTGGAGTGTCAGACGGCAACTGGGGCGGAACTCGTGCAGTGGAGGCACTGCTAGCGCCGCTACGGACTATGGGTTTTGTCGCGACATTTTCTAACCTGTATTTTCCACGAGTTCAGGATCTTTTCAACGATGAGGGCGAATACTTAGGCGACTTCCATCAAAAAGCTGTTCGTGATGCGTATACAGAACTGATCTGGATGGCACGCGTTCTGAAATACGGCCGCGAAAACTTACCAAACAAATATCACCAAGACTAAAGACTAGGGTTTACTGAGCAGACCAACCACCATCTGACGGTAGTATAGCGCCGTTGACGTTGGTACTGTCGTCACTGAGTAGGAAGGTGATACTGGCGGCAAGTTGTTCAGGGGTGGCTATTTCTGGCATGCTCTCAAACTGCGTTTCTAGTCGTTTGCTGGCTAATTCGCTGGCGTTTTCGCCCGATATGTTCGTCGCTACACCGCCAGGAGCGACAGCGTTAGTTCGTAATCCCTGAGGGCCGTACATGAACGCAGTACTCTTTGTTAGGCCGATAACAGCGTGTTTACTGGCGGTGTAGGCGACGCCAGCTGAGCTGCCGCGCAGGCCAGCTTCGGATGTGATATTGACTATGGCAGCGTTGTGGGTTGGTAGCATGTGAGGCAGGGCAGCTCGGGTTAGTTTGACCATGCCAAGCACGTTAACGGACAGTATTTTGTCCCACATGGCGTCGTCTGCTTCGCCAATAGGCTGCATTTTGTCCATAATGCCAGCGACGTTAGCCAGTCCATCGATCCGTTTTCCGGCAGCGCTAATGATGGCGGAAATACTCTCGTCTTTGGTGATGTCACCGGCAACTATTGTTATATCTGCCTCTGGCAACGACTTTTTGAATTCATTTAGACGGTCCTCGAACATGTCGACAGCGATAACCCGACCACCTTCGCGGGCAATGCGACTAGCGGTAGCGCGGCCGATGCCTGACCCGGCGCCGGTAACAATCACGGTTTTGCCTGCGAAGCGTCCCCCCACGATCTTTTCCTGCCAAGTAGGCGTTTCTGGCTCTGGCGCGGCTGGTTGCGCTGGAGTTTCTGTAGCATCGCCAGACGGGGCAGTAGAGGGCATTTGACCAGAGTTGGCACGAGCGATCATGTCATTCATAGCCTCAACGGTAAACTTGCCCTTGCTCATTTCTACCAGCTTTTTTAGCGGAAAACGTTTGACGACGTGTAAAACTGACACGTTTTGACCGGCACTTTCCAGCATGTCTCGAAAAATAACCCCACCCACAGGATGGTCGAGCCACTGCCCAACAGTGCTATC
>CBRAFJ010000060.1:0-5683 GCA_967755195.1 uncultured bacterium
GACCGTCAACATGTACTGGGTACCGTTGCCGATGCTATACGTGCCTGTCGGCGCTATGGTGTTGGTGATTCCATTAGCCGAAACCAGACTGATACCGAGGGAACCACCCTTTATGGAGACAGAGCTAGAGTCAGAGACTGAACCGATGGCTACGGTCTGAGTTTCGGTACCGGTACCGATGCTGATGTCGTGATCTACGTTGTTGGTTGCGATGTCGATGCTCGTGGCGTTAACCGTACCAATGCTCAGATCGCCGGTCTCCGTACTGTCGAACATCGGGCTCATGACGCTGGTAGTACCAGTTACGGTGTTGGCCGTGCTGTCACCGTCGATGTTGATGCTGGCTGACTGTGGGCTACCAGTGTTCTGGATGAAGCCGGATGCTTCGATGCCACCTAGGCGGATTGCGTTAGCTGCACTCATGGCTTGCGGTACCGAGTTGATCTGCTTCATCGGCAGCATTTCACCGTCAGCAGTACATGGGGCTGTTCCAAAGGTTGTGCAACTAGCAGAAGACCCAGCAATGTTCATGCTGAGCCATAACGTGTCTTGACCCCAGTCAACGCTAGTACCGAACGCTGTTTTACTGCCTAGATTGACCGAGAAGAAGCCGTTCTGGACTTTGACGCCACTGGTTCCGCCATTGTTGACGTGACTCTCGGTCCATTCCAGGGTACCGTCAGGGTTTCCGGCTGTGGTTCCGGAACCGTCCTGGTAGATTTTGAATTGCATGTTGTAATAGCCGTCTGGTACAACTGCACCAGAGGCCGAAAGCAGTCGCCCTTGGAAAGAAAGTGTTGAATTTACGCCTGGCGCAGCACGCAAGGCATCAGCAAATAATAACGTTGTAATAAACGCAACACATAACGTAACAAGCCCTACTGTTCGTAGTGCGAGGCACTGTTTAAAAATAGTGGGTTGGTGATACCACACAGTCATTTTGGTGTTTGTTTACAGTTTTTTACACCGGTCAGGTGTATAAAAATGTTTGTTTCACTTGTGACGTGTGGTGGTCCATCAAAGCTTGCGTCCATTATACATAAGCGGCACAACAAAAACAACAAATGTTGTCGATTTTTCCAGCGTGTTTTGGTCAGAAAATCGCTATGTTGGTTATGGTATAATTGCCGTAAGCGCCGGTATGTGCGCGTGGAGTATAAACAAACAGTGAGAGTGTTCAGAGTAGCCCGCAGTGTCGCCGCTATCCTTGTGGTAGCTGTGGCTTTTGTCGTGCCGGTTTCGGCTATCAACTATGGCGGTGGTAGCGTGGCTCGTTACGCGGCCGGTACACCACTGCAGAATGGCACTATAGTACAGCTGGCAGGCAAGGAAGCCGAGCGAGTCCAGTTGGTTAGTCAGTCTGAGATGGAGAAGATGTTTGGCGTGGTCGTCGACCGCAGTCAACTGGCGTTTACATTGACCGGCCAAAACCTTGAAAACGAAGTCTATGTAGCGGCATCGGGTACCTATAACGTACTCGTCAGCACGCAGGGCGGAGACATTGCTATCGGTGACTATCTGACGCTGTCGTCCGTTTCTGGTGTAGCGATGAAAGCCGGTACCGAGCAAAAGACGGTTCTAGGCCGTGCTAACAAAGCGTTCAACGACAAAAGTGCAGCGCTGGAAAAGACCACCCTAAAGGACACTAACGGCAAGGCAAACCAAGAAGTAAGCATCGGTATGGTGCCCGTCACTATAGACGTCAAAAACAACCCGAACGACAAGAGCACAAAAACTCAGCTGCCAGATTTTCTGGAACGCATCGGCCAGGAAATTGCCCAAAAAGAGGTCAGCCCGCTGCGTATGTATCTGAGTCTGGGCATCACGGCAGTTAGTCTAATAATGGCCATTTCGGTGCTCTACGCTGGTATTCGTAACGCTGTCATTTCCATAGGCCGTAACCCGATGTCGAAAAAGTCGATTTTCCGGGCGCTGTTCGAAGTTATTTTGACCAGTTTCTTGATTTTGGTTATCGGTCTTTTCGCTGTATATTTACTACTAAAGCTATGATGAATTCAGAAGGTGGGGCTGGGCGTTAAAATGGGGCTGTTTCAGAACAAAAAAGACGAAGATGCTGAAAAGATTCTGCAGTTTTTTGACGAGCATTTTCAGGAACAGCTACGTGAACGCGGTCGTGAGTATTTCGAAAAGGTTATCGACGAGAGTGGCAGTAATTTTCAGAAGCAGTTAGACCTAACGGTAACTGGCATCAACGCCGACATCAAAGAACACGTCACGAGCCAGCTAGACGCCGCGATAGTTCGGATCGGCCAGGAGATCAGCGGTCACATATCTGGCCAGCTAGACGCTCGACTAGCCGAACACGGCAAAGCTATCCAGACGGCCCAAGACGATGCGTTGCGAGCGATGAGTGAAAACATCGAGACTATGAAGCGTCAGCATCAGGAATTGGTTTCTGATCTGCAAAAAAATGTTGCTGACCTAGAGCGCAACGTCATGGCCCAAGAAACCGGCCTAAATACTATGCTGGAAGAAAATAAAAAGGACGTCGCCACTATGAAAGAGGCGCAGACGTCGGCCTTGCGTTGGCTGAACGAAAGCGCCCAGGCTATGCATCAGCAAAATCAGCAGATAGCCGAGATGCTGCAAAAGAACGTGGTCGACCAGGAAACAATTATCATCAATGCTTTCGAGCAAAATATGGCTGCGGTGGTAGAGCACTACCTGCTGGATGCAATTGGCGAGCAGTATGACCTGAAAACTCAGTTGCCAGCTATCATCAAGCAGATGGAGCAGAACAAACAGGTAATCATGGATGACATGAAGCTATGAGCCCGACTAGCCAAAGTAGCCTCGCTCTGCCGCCAAGTGTCGTTAGTAAGACTGACGTGTCTAGGTTGGTGCGCGAGATCGAGCAGATTGATAATGAACTAACTACAGCCGCTGTTCGTACCAAAACTGGCGTCCAGTCACAGTACAGTCCGGTTATCTCGCAGCAACTGACTGATTTTTTGCAAATAAACAGCCTAACGCTAGACACCGACAGTGTTGCACGAACCGACCTAGTAAAACGAGTGCGTCTGCTAAAAGACCAGGCGCCCGTCATGCATATGACATTTGCTGTGACTGCCGATAGCGCTAGTTTGCAGGCGCTGGTCGAGTGGTTGCGTACTAGTATTCATCCACAGACGCTAGTCAGTGTTGGCTTGCAGCCTGGATTGGTTGCCGGTGCTTATATACGGACGCCGAACCATGTTTATGACATGAGCCTGCGATCCAAACTGAAGGGTCGACGCGTTGCGCTAGTTGCTGAACTGGAGGCAATACGTGGAAACGGCTAAGGTATTTGAAAAGCTAGTCGCAGCGGGCAATCCTGTTGGTGAAATCATCGGCATCGACTCTTTTATGGTGAGCGTAAAAGGACTACAGCCGACCAACGTGCATGCCACGGTGCGCTTCGACGACGATACGCGCGGCTACGTGCACCAGGTGTTAGAAGACCATGTCGTGGTGATGAAACTGGACCCATCGCCACTAAAGATTGGTGCTGTATGTGTGATCGAATTGGGCGACATCATGACCCCTGTGGGCAAAAACTTTATCGGTCGTGTAGTAAATGTCTTCGGTGAACCTATCGATGGCCAGGGGCCGATAGTGCCCGACCAAGAATGGGACGTTTTCCACTCGGCGCCGATGCTTTATGAGCGTGAACTACTCGACACTCCAGTGGAGACCGGTGTGACCATCCTAGACCTCGAATATTCCTTGGCGCGTGGACAGCGCATGGCGCTACTCGGTGATAGCAAGGTCGGCAAGACAGCTCTTGCGGCACAGGCAGCGATCAACCAAAAAAACACTGACATCACCGTTAT
Organism: uncultured bacterium; assembly: GCA_967755195.1. Taxonomy (GTDB): domain Bacteria; phylum Patescibacteriota; class Saccharimonadia; order Saccharimonadales; family Saccharimonadaceae; genus CBRAFJ01. The sequence goes on from CBRAFJ010000060.1 coordinate 3,834, forward strand.
TTACGTGTTGATCGCCAAACGTCAGCACGACGTTGCCGAACTCGTCAGTACACTAAAGAAAAACGATGCACTCAAAAAAGCTATCGTGGTGGTATCTAACTCGTTCGAGTCACTGGTTCTTACATACCTGGTGCCATATGTCGGTGCGGCACATGGCGAGTACTTTTGGCACCAGTGCAACATGGATACGTTAGTTATCTACGACGACCTAACTGCACATGCCCAGGCCTACCGTGAAATCTCGTTGATCGCCGGCGTTAGCCCAGGCCGCGACTCGTATCCGGGTGACATGTTCTACACACACTCATCACTTCTGGAGCGTGGTGGCAAAACTGAGTCGAACCACGCCAGTCAGACGCTCGTCCCGATCGTTTATGCTCCGGGCGGTGACATTACGGCCTATCTGCCAACTAACATCATGTCGATCACCGATGGTCAGTGGATTCTGGATGCCAAGATTTTCAAAGACACTATGCGTCCGGCTGTCAGCACGGCACTTTCGGTGACGCGTGTTGGTGGCGTCGGTCAAAACAAGCGCCAGAAGGGCTTGGCTGACAAACTAAACCTGACACTTGCTGGATACCGCACCGCTGAAGAATACGCCCACTTTGGTACCGAACTCAGTCCTCAGGCTCAGGCTGATTACGACAAAGGTAAAGTGCTTTTCAAACTGATGAACCAGTCTATCGGTGAGATTTACAATTTCGCCGAACAGCAGTTTCTGATGAGCATTGTTCTAGGTAGTAGCCCGGAAGAAATCGTTAATGTTGAAGCGTTGAAGGCGAAGGTACACGAATATGCGCCGAAGCTTCAGGAAGACAAAGACGGCGTCGGTAACTTTGACGAACTCGCCGCTAGCCTAAAGGCCGAAGTAACGACGATCGACGAAGCCAAGCAGGCGGCTATCGAAAAGCAGGCAAAGATTGAAGCCGAGAAACTGCGTCAAGCCGAGGAAGCCGCTCGTGCTGCCGCGGGCGAGGCCGAGCCTGTCGTAGAAGAGAAGGGCAAGGGTAAGAAAAAATGAGAAGGCCACTAGAAATCAAGTCGCAGGAGGCTTCGGTGCGATCGGTCGTGAGTCTCACGTCAGCACTCGAAAGCCTGAGCAGTATGCAGATTGCCAAGACCAAAAACAAAGTACTCATCAGCAACCAGTTCTTTGACACGGTATGGAATATCTACAAGCAGATCCGTGTGGATGCGCTGTTCAATTTTGGTCGCACCGAAAACGATCAGCTGATCGACAAAGAGCTACTTATCCTCATTACCGCCAAGGGTGGCCTCAGCGGGGATATCGACCAAAAGCTGATCCGCAAAGTTATTGATTACTACGACATAACCAAACACGATGTGCTGGTGATCGGTCACCACGGTGCGTTGAAGCTCCAGCAGTCACACGTGGACTACACATACTATTTTGACCTACCCGAAAAAGACTATATAAATGTCGATCCGCTGCTAGAAATCGTCAAGAAATACGCCAAGAGTCGTATATTTTACCAGGACTATATCTCACTGAGCCAGCAGGAAATCAAAGACGTCGACCTCAGTGAAGTAGTCTCTAGTAAAGGTCGCGTGGCTGACCTGTCGACGACTGGCGACGACATCGTTAGTGAAAAGACGCATATTTTCGAACCGAGCGCATATGCGGTGGCAGCGTACCTGGAAAATTCTATCTTGCGTCTGACGATTTCACAGTTTATATACGACAGCCGTTTGGCTCAGGTGGCGAGTCGTTTCAAGGCCATGTCGGCAGCAAAAGAGCGCTCGGTCGACAATGCGAACGAGCTGCATACCGAATTTAACCGCGCCAAGCGAAACCAGGTAGATACGCGTCTAAAGGAAAGTTTGGC
>CBRAFJ010000061.1:0-5358 GCA_967755195.1 uncultured bacterium
TACCAACCAGAGCACGAAGAGCGATAACGACTATCGGTATGAACGCAACGTATACCAGTGGGTCCACCGGTATACTGATACGCGAATCTACAACTAGTTTTGGCACGATATATAGTAGCGCGATGAAGACGTCTGCAGCCGCGAGAGCCAACATGTCGAGCGCACGCGCTTGTAGCCTGTAAACTTTCGCCACCATTACGTAGCCGAAGTCGAGTAGCAGGTAGCTACCCAAAACATATATGAGGTTCAGTATCTCGTTGTCTATCGCAGTGGCCGTATCCGCCTCGGAGAGCGCTGCGAAAAATACCGCTAGCGCTAAAAATCCGAACAGGAATGTTCGAACCGCCGTTCCCCAGAACGAAAGCGCTCCGGCGAGCTCATGAAAAGTTAATGATCGTTTCTTCTCGGTAGTTTTCTTTGCTTTTGTAGCCATGTATTTAACTATACTGCTTAAGTTTTGCTTTAGGCAAGCTCGTCTAGCATGTGGTTACGTCGTCTGTAACGTTCGGCGTCGGCAAACGGTGTTGTTAGCCAAGTGTCGATGATCGATTGCCACAACTGCTCATCATTTTCGAGAACCTCTGCAGGCAAACACAGTATGTTGCTGTCGTTGTCATTTCTAGTCAGTCTGGCCTGAGTTTCATTCCATATGACGCTAGCCCGGATGCCACGAAAACGGTTGGCCGCCATACACATGCCCTGACCGCCGCCGCAGAGCAGTATAGCCCTGGCGTCATCGTCACCCAAGACCTTCAGTGCAGCTGCTTGGGCAAACTGCGGAAAATCGTCGTCCGGGTCAAGTTCCTTGTCACCGACATCCTCGACGTCATAGCCACGCTTGCTCAGATAAGCCAGTACATCAGCCTTTAGATGAAAACCGCGGTGATCAGAACCCAGGTAAACCTTCATTAGTCGACTGCTTTAGCGAGATCCGCTGTTAGTTCTACTAGACGGTTAGAGTAACCCCATTCGTTGTCGTACCAGGCAACAACTTTTAGCATGTTGCCGCCAACGACGGCAGTTAGAGGTAGGTCGACTATACAGCTGTGCGAGTTGCCTTTGAAATCGCTAGACACCAGTTCTTCCTCGGTAACGTCCAGTATTCCCTGGTAAAACGGTTCTTTGGCAGCTTTACGGAAGACTTCTTTGGCTTCATCGACTGTGACATCTTTCTTCGTAACAACTACGAAGTCACTCATGCTGACTACTGGGGTTGGGACACGCACACTTAGACCACCGAAACGTCCCTCTAGGGCAGGTAAAGCCTTGGCAGCTGCGATACTAGCGCCGGTAGTAGTTGGCACGATGTTTTCAGCGGCAGCGCGAGCTTCACGAAGGTCTTTTGCTGGTGCATCCTGGAGTCGCTGGCTAGCAGTGTAGCTGTGAACGGTAGTCATCATGGCTTTTTCGATACCAAAGTGGTGCTCTAGGACCGCCATTACTGGAGTAATACAGTTCGTAGTACAGCTAGCGTTACTAACGACGTTGGTCACACCCTGTTTGATCTTGTCTTCGTTTACGCCGAGAACGATAGTGTCAGCGCCGTCACCTTTGGCTGGTGCTGAGATCACTACTTTTTTAGCACCAGCTGGGTCGATGTGGGCCTGGGCTTTGGCTGGGTCAACAAAGAAACCGGTTGATTCTATAACGACGTCAATGTCTAGATCGCCCCATGGCAGTTTGGCTGGATCAGTTTCAGCAAAGGTTTTGACCTTTTTGCCATCGACAGTTATCGAATGATCATCGTAGCTAACGGCATGGTCGTATTCGCCATAGCTCGTGTCGTGCTTTAGTAGGTGTGCCAGGGTTTTGTTGTCGGTTAGATCGTTTATGGCAACCACCTGGACATCACTGCGGTCAAACGCAATTTTAAATGCGTTGCGCCCAATGCGCCCAAAGCCGTTGATGGCGATTCGCTTTGTCATAAGTTTTAGATATCCTTCACTTTTAAACGTTAGCTATTTGAAAGAATTATATACCCCGGGGGCGCTCTCTGTAAAATGACATATACTAGAAGTAGATGAAAAAGCGCGAATTGCTAAGTAATGCCTCACGACAGTATGACGAAGAGCAAATTGCGGAACTAGTCAGTGCCGTCGATTTTGCTATAAACAAGCATCGTGGTCAAAAACGCAAAAGTGGCGAACCTTATGTAATCCATCCCTTATCAGTTGCCGGTCTTCTGATCGACTGGGGTATGGACATCGACACTGTACTGGCCGGTATTCTCCACGATACCGTAGAGGATACCAGTACAACACTCGACGATATCGAAGCCCTGTTCGGCCGCGATGTAGCATTTTTGGTTGACGGCGTTACAAAAGTCAGCCAAGCACGAGCCGGCATGCGCGATCTCAGTAGTTACCTGCCAGCCACAAAAGACAACCTGACAAAGCTGCTGATCGCCGTCGGTCAGGACGTTCGCGTCATCATTATCAAACTGGCCGACCGTCTGCACAACATGCAGACGCTACAGTATATGCCGCGCGAAAAGCAGCTAAAGATCGCTCGCGAAACCCTAGAAGTTTTCGCCCCACTAGCAGACCGACTAAACATGGGACGTGTCCGTGTACAGCTAGAAGAGCTTGCGTTTTCATATCTCGAGCCCAAAGAGTTCAAAAGACTACGAAAAACAATGAAAGACCGTCTAGGCAAAAGTCACCGCAAACTAGCCCGCGTTCGCCACGATGTCGACAAGAAACTCACCGACGAGAACATACCGCACTCTATGGACGGCCGAGTCAAAAGTGTTTACAGCCTCTATAAAAAACTGAAAAAAGTTGACAGCATCGATGACGTTTATGACCTCATAGCCCTACGCATCGTCGTCGAAGACATCGAAACCTGCTACAAAGTGCTAGGCGTTATCCACGCCATGTATCGTCCAATGTTTGACCGCATCAAAGACTACATAGCCCAGCCAAAACCGAACGGTTATCAGAGTCTACACACGACTATAAAGACTGAAAACGAACAGATAGTAGAGTTTCAGATACGCACCGTGCAAATGCACGACTATGCCGAACGCGGACTAGCAGCTAGCTTCCACTACAACGAACAGAAACTAACCGACGCCTACCGCAAAGGTCAAATAGCAGCCATGCCAGCAGACTTAGCCTGGATACAGCAGCTTCAGGAAGTCGCCGTCCAGCTAAAAGAAGGTAAAGAGGTCGACATCGACCGGCTAAAGGTCGACTTGTTCGGCCACCGAATATTCGTCTACTCGCCAAAAGGCGACATATACGACATGCCCGAGGGCGCCTTCCCGTTAGATTATGCCTACCGCATTCACAGTGAGGTAGCCAAGCATGCCGTTGGCTTTCGCATCAACGACAAAATGGTACCTTTTAACCACAGGCTAAATCACGGCGATGTCATAGAGGTCATCACCAAACGCAGCGCCAAACCAAAAGCTGACTGGATGGACATAGTTATCACTTCACACGCTCGTGACAAGCTACGCGGCCAGTTGAACAAAGACAAGTGACCCGACTGTTTAGAGCCCTGCTTTGCCATCTGAAATTCAAATGTGGTTTGATTGCCAGCTACGTCACTAACGACTAGTGTATTTTTGCCATTTTTCAGACCTGGGACCGGGCTTCTAGTAGTAAACTCTGGTAAATCTATTTCCTTCGTTGGCTCGACCGTGGTTTCAGTACTATTTAGAGAATACTTGGCGACATTTCTGTCGTCGGACAACCGCAATGTCAGTGTTTTATAGACATGACTATCACCGGCAGTTTCACTAGACAGGACTGTGACAATGGGCGCCACGTCGTCGTGTGGTGGCTCGGTTATTTCAGCATCACAAGCATCATCACTCCCATCCATATCAGTATCAACACCAGCAGGACTTACAAAACTGCACTGGTCATCGGCGTTTAGTACACCGTCACCATCTTTATCGTTTTCACTAGAGTAAACGACCAAAGGTTGGTAGTAATATTTCGTTTCAGAACCCGCTACACTGACCTCGTAATGTACCTCGTGGTAGCCGGGTTCCGTATCGGCAGGAACGGCTACCTCAGCATTAACAACTCCACTGTCGTTAGCTATCAAAGTAGCTATTTGGCGCGGTTCAGAATGCATAAATACCTTTACCACCATGCCTGGGACGCCCTGCATTTGGATCCTCATTAGGTCACCGAGAAATGCGCCGCCCTCCATAGCCACACCGCCCACTTCTTCGATAAACGTGGCTCGTTGATTAACCTTGGTTTCTGCCGTCACGCCGAAATATTCCGCTGGCTGTGCGGGCGTAAAGCCAGCGCAGTCACCCGTGCAACGCTCACCATTTATGTATGGTAGTGAACCATAATTTTCGCGAATATAGGCTGCTATCTGCGCGTGACCGCGACTATTTGGGTGAAAACTTTCTTGGCCAAATATCTCGAAGACATCTGGCATCTCTTCGCCAAACACTATGCCGTTCACCGCCAATGCCAGTCTTTGCGGCGAGCATAACTCTTTGCCTTCCAGAGCATTTTCTATATCTACATAAACGGCGCCCCTCGACAACGCTGCGTTTCGTATGACATCGTTCATGTACGACACAGCCTCACGTATATAAACCCTCTCGCCATAGCTCAGTGGCACATTTGGATTACACGAGTCATCCAGGCTAATGAATTGCGGATACGACAGCACATATAGAGTACTGCGCGGCGAGGCTTCTTTTAGCCTGGAATAAGTTTTTTGCAAATCGTCAAACACATTACGAATTTCCAGAGCCTTGCTGGCTCTTTCGGTAGCAGTATCACAAGAGCCCAGCAAACAATCCTTTAGGACATCGGCAAAACCGACGTCATTACCACCAATAGTTACAGTTATGTCTTTAGGTCCGTATTTTTCTATGAATTTGTATTGAGCTGCACGACCTGCGACAAAGCTTTCCAAAGCGTTATCGGCAAATACTGCGTAACCTGCTCCATCTTGTCCAATCTGGTTAAAATGACCTCTATAAAACCCGTCATTACCTTGGGCAATTCCCAGGACATCACCCGTCTTTGCACCCGAACAAGCTAAACTATGAAACTCCTCACCAGTGTCTGCGCTTAGCAGATAGGGATACGACCTGTTGCTGACATGACACTTTTCTTTGGGGTATTCGGAGCTACCATCCGTACCGGACAAGTAATGTTCGTTACTATCTCCCTCACCCGAACTATATGAGTCACCTAGTGCCATGTACCCCCTAGGTTCACCCAAGCCAGTTAATCGAATTGCCCCTTTCATTGTCGTGTTATTGGAATCCCTAAACTCTACTAAAGCCTCACGCCCACCAGAGCGAAGTTCTGTTTTTTTAGGACCGCCCCCGAGATAACCAGCATCAGTTAGGATCTTTCCTATATCGACAGT
>CBRAFJ010000062.1:0-5312 GCA_967755195.1 uncultured bacterium
TCTAGCCCGGTGCCGACTTCTATGCGCATACGACGGTCATCTTTGGCTATTAGTAACAACGCACCGTTATTTTTGCCCTTTTCGCCGATCCCCCACTGTCGGGCGACGTTCAGGCTAAAACGTTCCAAATATTCACCGTCTTCGATCTTAGGCACCATGAGAACAGCGAATTGCACGTTAGCGGTCGATCGGTGACCGTCGATTTTCTCGTTTAGTTTCTCTATCTCTTCGCTAGTTAGCGTCTTTGTTTGGTCCAGGACATACCAGCCGTTAGCTGGAGGCGGTGGGACTTGCATCGCAGCATGCGCAGATGACGCTAACAGCGATATGGTGGCAATAACTAGCCCGAAAATGATGAGCAGTCGCTTCATTGGACGAATCTACTGTGCTGGCTGAGTTTCAAAATCAACCGTTGGTGCGGTTTCAGCACCGTCATCGGCTTCAAAGTATGGGAAGCTGGTAAAGCCGAACATGCCAGCGATGATGTTTGTTGGGAAAGCCTGAGTTTTTACGTTGTAGTCACGTGCCGCTGTACCGTAGTCGCTTCTAGCAACCTGGATGCGGTTCTCGGTGCCCTCTAGCTGGGTTATCAGGTCGCGATAGGCTTCGGTTGCTTTTAGCTCCGGATATTGCTCGACGACTACTAGTAGTCGCGATAGTGCTGAACTTAGTTCGCCCTGCGCGCTGTTGAACTGCTGCAATTGCTGCTCGGTCATGTTCGACGGATCTATTGTTGCCTGAGTTGCTTTGCTGCGAGCCTCGACAACCTGGTTTAGCGTAGTTTGTTCAAAGTTAGCGGCACCTTTGACTGTGTTTACTAGGTTCGGTACTAGGTCTGAACGTCGCTGATATTGGCTCTGCAGATTGTTCACGCTAGCCCGGACATTTTCACGTCCAGTCACTAGGCTGTTGTAGCTACCGAAAACCCATAGAGCTAACAGCAAAACGACAGCGCCAACACCTATAACTATTCCCCAAGTTTTGTTCATTCAGATTTACTCCTTATGATTATCTACCCTTTAGTATACGTACTAGCCCGGGAGTATACTAGTGATATGAATACTATCAACCCTGACCTAACCAACGAACAGCGTGATGTCATAGTAAATTGCGGCACCGAAGCGCCGTTTTCTGGAGCACTGTTGCATGAAAAGCGTGATGGTACGTATAAGTGTGCAAACTGTGGCCAGGTACTTTTTGGCAGTGATACAAAGTTTGACAGCGGTTCTGGTTGGCCGAGTTTTACGGAGCCAAAAAACCTGGAGAATGTACGGCTGATGGATGACGATAGCCACGGTATGCATCGAACTGAAGTGCGCTGTGCGAACTGCGATGCGCATCTAGGGCACGTCTTTCCTGACGGTCCGAGCGATCGTGGCGGCATGCGCTACTGTGTTAACTCGCTGAGTTTGAGCTTTGATCCGAAAGGCCTAGAAAAAGATGCAAAGTGAGTCGATAGTCCTGGGAACTGGTTGTTTTTGGTGTAGTGAGGCTGCATACCAGCTAGTCAAAGGTGTCACCGAAGTAACTCCGGGTTATAGCGGCGGAGATGTACAAAATCCGTCATACGAACAGGTGTCTACCAGTGAGACTGGTCATGCCGAAGTGGTGCGGGTTGTTTTCGACCCAGACGTCGTAACACTCGATCAGTTGCTCGCGATATTTTGGACCATTCACGACCCTACTTCGGTGAACCGCCAAGGCGCTGATGTTGGTTCGCAGTATGCCAGCGTTATTTTCTATGGTGACGAGCAGCAAAAGACCGTTGTCGACGCGTCAAAACGTGAGGCACAGTCGCATCTAGGCTCGCCTATCGTGACGCGCGTCGAACCATTGGGTGAGTTTTACGAGGCAGAAAGCTACCATCACAATTATTTCGAAACTCACCCCGAGGCTGCCTATTGTCAGGCAATCATCTCGCCAAAACTAGCCAAACTACGCAAGCATTTTTCTGGGATGTTAGTAGTCTAAAAGTGAAACGCCCCGTCTATTTGTCGTTTGACATACAGACGGGGCTTGGTCGAGTCCGCGCTAGTAGCGGGCGAACTCGAGAACGAGGACGCGATGACCGTTGGCCAACAGCGCCGAGAAGAGTCGCCAGCGTACGACCTTGCGCAGACCGATGCTGATGTCGGTGTAGCCCTCGAAGTGCCCACCGGACTTGACCTGGCGTACAGTCCAACCACTCGTGTTCGACGAGTAGTAGCTGTACAGGATGGTGCCGTTGCGGCTGACCGGTCCGCTTGCCGGAGCGTTGATGGTCAGTGAGAACTTCACGCGACCAGCCACGGGGATGTCGAAGCCGCTACCACCCTGCTCCGCCTGACCGTAGTGGGCGTAATAGCCCACCTGGCGCGAGTTGGCGAATTCGAACACGATGCGGTCGCACCGAGTGTGCCTGGCGGCACGGAACTTGTCCACCCTGTTGCGGGGCGAGAGGCTGTTCACCTCTGCAGCCGTGTTCCAGCCGCCCGTGTTGTAGCACGGACTGCCGTAGTCTGAGCCTGCGGCACTGGCCGGAGCTGCCGTCATCAGACCACCGATCACCAGGGTGGCAACCATCATGATGATGCTCGCCACCACCGAAAGGAACTTCCTGCGCATCTTGTCCTCCTTTGGACGTAGTGTTGTGCTCAGGACATCTTTATTATGCTCGTACTTAACAAAATAATCAAAATTGCAAGCGTAAGTGTAGCCGACTACAGATGTATGATATAATTTCGTAGCACTTATTGGGGTGTGGCCAAGTGGTAAGGCACATGGTTTTTCGCCCCACGAAACAGGTTTCGCGGGGACCCCGCGGTCCATGCATTCGGGGCGCAAACCGCCAATGGCGGTTCGCAACGAAACCTTCCAATGAAAACTGGTTTTCAGTCGCGAAGTTTCGGGCTCGCCAAAGGTGAGTCGAACCCCCGCTTAACAAATCAACTATCGATACACTACTTCTGGCAACTCATTGGGATGTGGCCAAGTGGTAAGGCACCAGGTTTTGGTCCTGGCATTCGGGGGTTCGAATCCCTCCATCCCAGCCAGAAGCGGCGTATCGAATCCCTCCACCCCAGTTAAGAAAAGTGCACCGATCCTTCTCTCTACCGTAAGAACATTTACAGAGTTAGCAAATTCTGATATATAACTAGTTAAACACATTAAATTGTTGTTTAACTAATACGAGGGAATCGCTATGAGTATCAGTCAGAAGCTCCGAGGATTTACTAAACGTAGCTTTGCTGGAGCTCTGGCGGTCATGCTCCTTGCGAGCACGCTTGTGACTATGGTGCCCCTCAAGGCTGTCGCCGACACAGTGCCTGACCCAGTTGACCCGACGCCGCCATCGGCTGGTTGTGAGTGGTATGGCGAAATGGGCCGGGACTACCTGCAGGTCATAAAACATGAGAACTCAACTCAGACAACTCGGGATGTCGCGAAGTTTTCGTCTACTCCCGTTAGCGGAGAGACTTGTGGTGCCGCTTGGAACGCAGCCCACGAAATGCATCACAGAAATTTCTGGGACAACCCACTACCCTGCGGCGGCACACAAGTAATAACGAACGACCAGTCCTATTCGGGTAGTGGCGAGGGCTACCTCGTTGGCAATTTAACTCCAGACTCTACTGGTCAGACCATTCCGGGTTTTTCAACTGGGACTTCTCAGTTCATGACGGGCACCATTGATTTATTCGATTCAGGGGTTGGGATTTGTAGCGATCCTACTTCCTCAACCCAGCAAGAAATAAAGTACCTAACGGCAGGCACTACAGTCTGTAATCCGCCGGCGGTGGCAACTACCTACTACGTCTCCGAGAACGCGCAGGCTGTCGAGGGCTCATGCGTGCTCGATCTCGCGTACAGTGAAAACGGCTACGTGATAACAGGTAGCGAGACGTCAACTTGGAGACTCCGAAAAACAAACTGTGATTTCAATATTGACTCAGATGGTGGTGGTGTAGGTGACTGTCAGGAGTACGCGAATGGGACCAACCCCGGCAATTCAACTGATGACGGCGAACAGGATTCTGACGGTGACGGTGTCTTTGACAGTACTGACAATTGTGATGCCATTCAAAACGCTGACCAGGCAAACTTTGACTTCGATGCACTAGGGGATGTATGTGATCCAGACGACGATAACGACACGTACCCAGATACAACTGACAGATTCCCACACGATCCAACCGAGTGGGTAGACTCTGACAACGATGGCATTGGGGATAATGCTGACCCCTGTCCTACGGACGTCACCAATTCCTGCGATGACGATGTTGACATTGATGACGATACAATCCCTGACTTAATTGATAACTGTAAATACGTAATTAACTTTGACCAATCTAATGTAGATGACGACGCTATCGGTGACGCTTGCGAAGGTGATTTCGTAGCTGGTGATGACGTTCTCAAATATGTCACTACTGACGAGGAACTGGCTATTGGGGTTGATCACAATGATACGGCTGGCTTCAGTCATGTTAACTGGGCGACTCCCGTTGGTACGATCCCAGGGGCGCTCCAAGCCGAGTTTGGCATTGTCACTTGGGATTTGCCGGAACTGCTTTTCCAAGGAGAAAAGCCAGTTATCGGTACTTACCAGTTTACTTACGAGGCGGAATCAATCTCTGGTGATCGTGATATAGCCACAGGCACAGTAACGCTCTACGACTGCGTGGATGTGTCTGCTGAGGCTTCGTCAGACGAATGGCGCTTGGGCTGGGAGCCAACCTTCTGCTTCGATGGCGCTGATGTGTGGTTTGAAAATCTGCAGACAGGTGAATCCACTGGTGTCACCCAGAATAATCCGGTTGATGGGCTTGGTGGCATGCTTGGCTTCTCAGCTCAGTGGACACAAGGGGCACCAACGGTCTTTGGCCTCCCTGATCCGGTTGTTGTCCGGACAGGCCCGAGTAACTCGTACTTCATCGAAGGCACAGGACAGTTATGCTTCAGCCCTCTGCCTGGTTTGAACCTAGCTAAAGGGTTAGTTAAAAAAACGCTCAAAGAAACGCTCGCCATTCTGGATTTCAAGGCAACTGGCCCAGAGAGGGATGAACTCGTCAACGCGATTATCGAACAAGGTAGGGGCTGCTTGAACATGGCAAGCGCTCACATTGACGGAATCTTTAACCCCGACGGAACCTACTACGCTAAGGTTCGCTATGATGATGAACGACCTGGCGCTAATGTCAACGAAAACTACACCGCACAGTTTTTTATCAACGGTTCGCTTTCGGGATACGCCAAGCAGGTGAGTACGCAAAGTGCCACCCGTTCTCGGAAGACTTGCATGGAAGCGTGGTGGAACTGTGATGCCTACATCG
>CBRAFJ010000063.1:0-5155 GCA_967755195.1 uncultured bacterium
TACTACGGCGGTCTGCAGTTTAGCCTGGGAAGTTGGCAAGGTGTAGGCGGCAGTGGATTACCTAGCAACGCTAGTCGCGAAGAGCAAATAGCTCGTGGCGAAATGCTTCTAGCCCGACAGGGTTGGGGCGCATGGCCTAGCTGCTCAGCAAAACTTGGTCTTCGCTAAAGCTTAGACTATAACAAAAATACCGCCCCAGATGAGGGCGGTATTTTATATGTTTAGATTTTTGCCTTGCGACGCTTTTCGATAGCGAGCTTCTTTTTCAAGAGACGCTTGCGGGCGGCGCCATGCCAGTTCTTGTGCTTAGCCATGGTATCTCCGTTATCAAACTATTTTAGACTTGTTCCATTCTATCATATATTTCCTGCATCTACCTCTATAGAATTCATGAAATCAGTTTGGCGCGCACAACAATGCGATCAGCGTAGGCTTGTGCCTGCCTGTCAAACTTGCCGCCACAGGTGATCAACGTTAGCTGGCTCTCGACACCATCTAGTGTGTCAAACAATACATCCATAACCTTGTCAGCCGGATAGCTAGCCACATCTACTACTTCGAAATGCACGACCTGACCATCACCTCTCTGCACAGATATTTGTGCCCCAGGCGCCAGGTCCTTTAGTCTTTTAAATATCGCTTCACTATATCGCCCGCTCACATGGCCGTCTATCAGGCTGATGCCTTTTTCACCCGGCGCCACGCTTTTGACATACCAGCCTACCAGGTGAATATTACCTGGCACCGCTATGTCGCCATTCTGGTCGGTACCGACCTTTTGTATACAGCTGTCTACCCCTATGCTAGGCATCTTTAGTACATGAGGATCACTAGGAGCGACTGCCTGCTCCTTGCACGAGTCACCAGGAGGAGTCTCACTAGGTGTATCAGTTGATGTTGTGACAACCTGCTCTAGTTTTAACGGCTGAGGCGTATGTGTGGCTCTGTACCGCTGCAAATATCCCCAGCTACCCCAGGCAATCAAGGATAAACCAACCAACATGATAACGACTGCTGCTAGCCGATTTAGGACAAGCCTATTCATTGCTGCCAGTGTAGCATCGGCTTTTTATAAGCACAAACGTCGTAGCTACGCAGCTAGTGGTAGTTCTGGGTTGATGATTTTCCTGATACCAGCGTCCAGGTCATAGTAGCCGATAGTCCAAGCCATGCTGGCCATGCCTAGAGCACTTGCCGCTCGACGTATGTCATTAGTTTCCATATATTCAGCCATATCGTCTAAACGTTTATGGCGCCCTATCGCACTTACCACCGCCTGTGCTTTTGCTTCGTCAAACGACAGTTTTTCGCCACGAATGTTCGCTAGCTGCTCAACCATAGAGCTTGCCACGCCGCCAGCGTTTGCAATGGTTCCGGGTATAACTGCAACATTATTTTTGGCTAGCTGGTCGTACCCCTTGGTCGTAATACTGTCGTTTCCAGCCTCTATGAGAACCTTTACGTCTGCCTCGCCTAGCCACTGAGCCGTTTTGCCATCAACTAGCTCGCGAACCGACGCAGGCACAAATATATCCGACGGCACACACATAATATATTTTGGATCTTCGTTTATAGAAATCTTTAAGTCGGGTTGGCTAGTTAGCAATTCCTCTTCTATCGCAGCCAGCTTGCCGTATCGGTTGCCTTTGTATTTGGCGTAGCGAGGATCGTGTTCAAAGTTTGCGTTGTCCATGATGTCTAGTAGCTGTTTACCTACGACTATTCCAGCCTCTGGGTCTACGTTTTCTACGTAGAGCGTGCCACCAGCATCACTGATACCACGTATACTGAACCCTCCATCTAGAGATGCATATAATCCCGTATAGCCACCGACGTTTCCTGCTCCGCTGATAGTAACCTGAACCGGTCCATCCAAACCAAGTTTTTCCGACATGTGTTTCATCGACATGTATACGCCATGACCGGTCGCGTCTGGACGAAATTCCAGACCGCCCATTTCTGGTGATTTGCCTGTGATGCTGGCGCGGTAGTCCTCGTGTCCTCTATCGCGCGTTACTTCAGCAAAACGGTCCATTATAGCTGAGCTATTCATACCGATATCACCAGCTGGCACGCTTTTGTCGTGACCAGCAATACCACTGCGATCCATCCACTCGGCAGCCGAAGCCATGATGGCCACTTTTTCATCCAAGCCCATAGTTGGGTCAGCTTTTATAAGTAGCTTACCGCCATTTGGGACGTTACCATAAAAATCTTTTATGCCTGTCTGGTGAAGTTTCGACAGCATATCCTGCGACAATACTTGCAACGCACCCTCGAAATCTCCGAGCGTCAAACGTGTACCGCCCTTATCCATCCAGTCACCGAGTCCAGAAATACTTCGTGCTGCCTCAAAGTATCTAGTGCTGCCATCTGGCATTTCGACCGGCATCCACACCTGGCCGTTCAACGCCCTTTCGCCGAGCCGGACTATGCGCGGCCGCCGCCGCTCAGAGATCTCCTGCATGACTGATTTTTCTAAACCAATGGAAAGTCCTGCATCCATTTCGGACGCCAGCAATGTTTCTACGGACACTCTGCAGATACCCTTTCTAGCTCAGCCGGAGGCAAAGCGTAAGCTGATAGTGGTCAGATTATAGTCCCAATAAAACCACTGTTCAAGACATAAGCCGTTTCAAATTTACAATGGCAAAGTATATCATCTTACAACAATGACTATTCGGTGATAATTTTATTCTATTTTTTGCGTCTGAGCATACGGGCCGGAGTCGACATATTGTCGTACACGCGGCCACCATCGACTCAGTCGTAGATTTATATCACGCAGCCACAGATGCAGCCGTGTTGGCGGCTCCATAGTGCGAAGTGCACGTCCAGTAGCTGTAACGTTTTCTATGGCTACTGCGCGCCGTGTTTCGGTATAGTCATCGAGTGTTGCAAGTGGTTTGCGACGAAGCTGCACGTCACCCATCAGCAATGCCAGATAGTGAGCATCGGCCACACCAGAATTCATACCGCGGCCGCCAAATGGACTCATGAGATGCGCTGCGTCACCGGCCAAAAAAACGCGTTTATCGCGAAACGTGTCAGCGACCAAGTTATGGAACCGATACAGACTCGACCAGACGATCTCGTATGGTTCTTCGCCTATAACTGCTTGTATTCGTTCATCGATTTTGCCCTGCTGCTCAGACTCTAGCGTGACGTCTGGGCCAACTTGCCAATCGATGCGCCAAATATCATCGGGTTGCGGCATGATGAGAATTTGCCGACCGCGATTTGACGATGGATCATAGTAAAAACGACGCTCAAACGGGAACGGCAATTTTGCACGAATGTCGGTGATCAAAAACTGGTTTACAGAACTTTTGCCCTGCATTTTTATGCCCAATTGTTTGCGAACCAACGAGTGCGCACCGTCACAACCTATGACATAAGGGGCGCTCAGCGTTTCGCCATTTTCGCTCGTCACGTGAGCAGCTCGTCCGTCCTGAGTAACTGTGTCTACTTTGAAACCAAACCGGAACTCGATAAGTTTTGGATAAAGTTTGCGCGCAGCATCTAGTAGCACTCTATCGGTAACGGTTTGCGGCAGGTTAACAAACGGCGGCAAAGCATCGTCGGCAGTTTTGGCATAGGTTTCGCTAAACATCAGCTTGTCGCGAAAATAAGTACGTTTGATATTCCAGGTAATTCCCGCCTGACGGATAGCAGCACCTACGCCGGGCGCAGCTTCATCGAAAATTTCCAACGTCCGGCGCTGGATTACCACGGCTTTCGAGCCTTCACCGGAGATATCATCTTGCGCTTCAACTACGACACTTGGCAATCCTTGCTTCGCTAGCATCAAGGCCGCAGTCAGCCCTACCGGACCCGCCCCAACGATAACAACCGGCCGATGTCGAACTGTTTTTTTATTCCTGGTCATCCGACCCGACTTTACTCTAGCACTCATATTACACCCCCTTTGCAGGTAACAATTTAAACAAAAAATACTCGGCAACACGCATGATTGGCACGTTCTTGTCTAAGCCGTTTCCCGGAATATTGGCCGCAATTATATAGCTGCGATAAAAAGGAACGTGGTCTTTACTGGCACCTGGGTTCAGGTATTTGTTTGCTACGTGCTTAGCAGGCACTCTACCCCATTTTTCCAAATGACGGACCGTCGGTATTTCGTGATCGCGCAACACCAGGCCAATTGCCTTGTCACCGTCATGCAAATCGTCACGCAAAACATCAGGCAGCCGGTCAGTAACTATGGATGATTCAGCGTAACCAGCTGTCTGTTTTGTTTCGGCGGTTCTTAGTAGTATCGTCCGTTGCAGTACAGTATCACCAGCTGCAATTTCTAGTGAAGTATCGGCACTGACATTAGGTCGCTCGGCTTGCTGCAAAAGTTGAACACCGATAGCTTCGTTGTATAGCCCAGCGAGAAGTAACGTCATGCTTCCGTCCGTAGCGAGCATCGCTTGTTGATTTGGATGCATCCGTGCCCAGTCACTATGTAGCGGTTCACCAACTGCTGGCGGTCGTAAAAAGGCCGTTCTATCAAAGAATTTTTTTGCTTTTGTCGTCATACTTGCCCACCCGTTGACGTGTTGTATCACTCTAAATTATAGCAGAAGCGCTAACCCGCACAGGACCCAATGGCACCCCAAACCATGCCATCAATGTCTTATTTATCCTTTTATTTGGACTTTAGCACCAGGAGAAATTCGACGAAGCCTTGTTTCTCAACCGTCACAAACGGCAGCGCTGGCGCTTCGACGTCATAGTCGGCAAACGTCATAGGAATACGACCAGCAACCTGCAGTTTTTTGCCGTCGACTCCGACTTCCAGATCAACCGTTACTGGCTTTGATACGCCATGGATTGTTAATTCGCCAACCGCTTTTATAGTGGCCTTTCCGGTGTCAGTCAGGGTAGTCGGTATTTCTACCGGGCCGGTAAGTTTGAACTTGGATGTAGGATGTTTATCGGTATCCAGTATGTCAGAACGGAAAGAAACGTCGCGAGCTGGATTGTTGGTTTTGACCGACGCCATGTCTACCGTGACTTCACTAGCAGCTAGAGTAGCGCCTTCGATGCTGGCATTTCCACTAACTTTTTCGGTACGACCAACTACGTGCACACCAACACCCTGCAGAACCTCGTCAACACGATAACCAGCGTATGAACCGTCGCTTACAAC
>CBRAFJ010000064.1:0-5036 GCA_967755195.1 uncultured bacterium
CACAAACAACACTATTCAGGCCAATGGTTCCTACGGTATCTACACCAACAATGCTAACCACGATATCATCACCGGCAACACCATCACAGATAACACCCTCAACGGCATCTATCTTACTGCAACCAGTCGAGAGGTCGTCTCTAGTAACTTTATCGGCTCAAACGGCAACTATGGTATTCGCATCGACGCCGGTAGCAACAACACTATCACTAGTAACGTTCTCCGAAGCAATACTGGCTCAACCTCAACCTCTTCTATTTACATCTCCGGTGGGGCTGGCGCTGAAGGCCACCTCATCACGGGCAACAACATTACAGATACTGCAGGTACTGGGTATGCCATAGACATTAGTGATGCGGCAGTAGATGGTGTTTATCTATCGAATAACACCTACTCAGGTACCGGTGCCAGTAGTATTAACGATGCTTCTGGAGGAGATACGGTTTATGGCGGTCAGGTAAATGGCTCGGGTAACTATCTCCTTCAACCGAGCGGTACTATCGAACTGCTCAAGAACACGAACATTACTGGCAATCTTGGTATCGGTACAAACAGTATCATCACGAGTGGTGCGACGATTTCCTCTGTTGAACTTGATGTTCTCGATGGTGGTATCGCGGAAGGTGAAGTGACGGGCGTTATCACTGACGTTACAGCTGGCAATGGCTTGAGTGGTGGTGCTGCATCAGGTAACGCCACTCTCAATATCACCTCCGCCAACGGTGGTATTGTTGTTAACGCTGACGACATCACTCTAACCCTCCAGCCAGCTGGCGACGCACTCTCGGCTACGACCTCATCTGGCTCCGGTCTGGAAATTCTCAGTACCGGACTATCCCTCCTCCAGGGCTGTAACAATGGTCAAGTTCTCAAGTGGAATGAGACTACCGATACGTGGGGTTGTTCAGACGACGCCGGTGGTTCCGGACTTGGTGATGACATTTCCGTGAACGGTGCATCCGCAACCAACGCAAACTTTATTGACACGGTTGCGAGTGGCTCAGCAGCGGGTGTTGCCTGGAACCTCAACACAACACCAAGTCCAGATGATATATCTATAACTGTCAGTAACGCATCAGGAACCCAAGCTGGTGTGGTTACAACGGGCGTTCAGTCATTTGCCGGTGACAAGACATTTAACAACACCGTGACGGTCAGTGGTGTCTTCACCGCTAGTAGCAACATAAATATTGGCGCAAACAGTATCGTCACGAGTGGTGCGACCATTAGTTCAGTAGAACTTGACGTACTCGATGGCGGTATCGCGGAAGGCGAAGTGACGGGCGTCATCACTGATGTAACGGCAGGCAGTGGTCTAACCGGTGGCGCTGCTTCCGGTAACGCAACGGTTGATATCGCCTCTGCAAACGGCGGCATCGTCGTCAACGCGGACAATATCGCTTTGACACTCCAGCCCGCTGGCGATGGTCTCTCGTCGACAACTTCATCTGGCTCGGGTCTCGAGATCCTGTCTGGTGGTTTCGCACTACTTCAGGGTTGTGGCGATACACAAATCCTCAAGTGGAACGAAATAACTGATACCTGGGGATGTGCAGACGATGCCGGTGGCTCTGGTCTGGGTGACGACATATCTGTGAATGGTGCCAGTGCTACGAATGCCAACTTCATAAACACCGCCGTGAGCGGAACGACAGCTGGTGTTACCTGGGCGTTAAATACAACTCCAAGTCCTGATGAGATTTCAATAACAATTACCAATGCGTCTGCGACCGATGCGGGCGTTGTGACAACGGCCGCACAAACATTTGCTGGCGACAAGACATTCAGCGGCCAGATTGTTGCTAACGGTGGTATAAACCTCGGGACCCAGACTCTACAGGGTACGACGAGTGCTATAGACTTTAGCAACTTCGATGTTCTTGCAAACGGCAACACGACAATCGGTGGTACTTTGACTGTTACCCAGACGAGTACCTTCAATGGTGATGTTACAGTTGCAGCCGGCAAATCTCTCACCATCACCGGTAGTGGCACTCGACCGGGCTCACCAACAGAAGGCATGCTTTACTACGACACAACGACTAAGCAGTTGCTCGTCTATGCAAACGCTAAATGGCAAGCAGATCGTTCGACGGCCACCAAAATCGTTAGTACCAGTGCAAGCGGTGGCGCTAGCTCAGCTATTGCCAGCGTGGCTCCGGACGGTGCGGACTACGTTAATACTAGTACGACCAGTGCCCAGACAGTCATCAATAACGCTATCGGATCACTCCCTGCTTCTGGCGGTACCGTGTACCTCATGGAAGGCACGTACATCGTTGATGGCAGTATCAACCTTCCAAACAATGTAACCCTGACCGGTTCTGGAGCGGGCACGATCATCAAGGTGAAGAACAGCGCTACTGGAGGCACACTAAATACAATTACCAACAGCGACACGACAACCGGTACGAAAGTATCTATAACTAACCTGACAATTGACGGAAACAAAGCAAACAATGCACCCGGTGCTCATTACGGCATATATCTCGAGGGCGTGGGTGATGCCGCAACGTCTCGCCAAGGTGCCCGGCTCCAGAACTTATCAGTAATAAACTTCAACTTCTCTGGTGTGTATATATATCTTTCTGCCAATAACACAGTTTCAAATAGTTCACTCCTCTCAAATAATTCGTACGATCTCGCTTTAGCTAGCTCAACGAACAACACTGTCACGGGAAATACCGCAACTGGTGCTCTAGCTGGTTACTATCTAAGCTTTTCTACGACCAACACCATAACAGGGAACGTCAGTCGAAATAGCATCCAGGGCATATCGCTAAGCAATTCCACAGGCAACACCATTGCAGCCAATGCAATAGAAGGCGGCAACTACAGCATATATGTAAGCAATTCCTCGAAGAACATCATATCTGGTAACACTGCCACGACTACTACTCAGCCAAGTATTTACATGACAGGCTCAAACAGTAACACGGTGTCTGATAACAATTTGCAGGAGAGCAGTGGCGTATCAGATAACAACGGTATATTTGTTACGAACTCCGATAGTAACCTCTTCACGGGCAACATCATAACCGACAGTCTGCCCACAACTACCAACTACGCCATAAATATCTCTGACGCTAGTTCTGACGCTAACTACATTGCTGATAACATCTTTGACACCGGCACTATCAACGACGCCTCTGGTGGTGACACAGCCTTTGGCGGTCAGATCAAAGATGCTTCAAACGGTAACTATTATATTCAACCTGCTGGCACCATTGAGCTCATGAAGAATACCAATGTCACTGGTACTCTCAACGTGACGGGGAATGTCGACACCAATGGCTCTCTTACCGTCGGTAATGCCAACCAGTTCGTTATCAGTAACCTCGGTGTTGTGACAGCCGGTACTTGGCAGGGAACAGCTGTCGTTGATACATACGTATCCGACACCTTAAGCATCGATAGTAGTAGCTCTGTTCACTGGCAGGCACTCAACAACTATCCAGCTGCTTGTGCTGCAGGGCAGGCTGTAACGCAGCTTGGTGACAGCATTACCTGCAACAGCTTCGCGGCCGGATCTGGTTCTGGTAACTACATCCAGAATCAGTTGGCTGGTGCCCAAGCTGCGGCTGATTTCTGGATCTCTGGTACTGGTCGCGCTGATACTGCGCTCGTCTCACCAGTACTTCGTGCAACAGCAGACTCAACGACAGCGATCCAGATCCAAAACGCTGCCGGTTCAAACAATGTCATGACAATCGACACGACGAACAGTCGGATCGGTATCGGTACAACCCCAAGCTATAAGTTGCATGTGGCTGAGACTATCACTGCAAATAGCGGTAATAATCCTAGCTCATACTTCGGCCTGACGGCCAACCCATCTTCCGCGCCAGGTGCAGCCACTACCTATACGAGTACTTACTCTATCACTTCTTCGGCATCTGCGAACCTCAACGCAAACGTTATCTTGTACGGCGCCCAGAACATTGCCAGTAATACTGGCAATGCAAGCCTCGGTGCCGCTGTAGGCGTTGCCGGTCTGGCACAGAATGCCGCAGGTGGTGCTATCGGAAATGCAATCGCCCTACAGGGTCGAGTTTCCAATGTTGGTTCTGGTACGATCACTAACGGTATAGGCGTCCAAATTGTGTCGCCAGAAGTTGCTGCGGGCGCAATCACGAACGCCTACGGTCTCCTCATACAAGATCAAGATGTTGCGGGTGTTGGCACAGGCTATGGAATCTTACAAAGTGGCGTGAACGACATCAACTACTTTGCTGGCTCACTTGCTATTGGCACTGGTGTTGCCCCTACGAGCGCTCTGGACGTGGCTGGTACTGGTAAATTCAGCACTTCCGTTCTAACGCCAACACTCGATACCGCAAGCGCGATTGCTCTCAACATAGGTACTACCAACGCAACACAGATAAACCTCAACAAGCATGTCATCGTGGCTTCTGATCAAGTCATACTTCTAACGGGAGGTAACACTGCTTCTCGTCAAGGTACTGCGCAAGAAGGAATGATTTACTACGATACTGATACTAAGAAGCTCATTGTCTACTCAAACGGGAAGTGGCAAGCAGATCGCTCTGATGCTGTGCTAGTGGCCGCGAATAACAGTACACAAGCCGAAAAAGATGCTGCAGACTATGTGGCAGACGGTGACACTGGCGCAGCTGCCGATGGTGATCAGCTAGAGATCAACCAAGCGCTCACAGCTGCGGCGGGCAAGAAGGTTGTTTTGTTAGCTGGCACATACGTTGTTGACGCCTCTATATCAGTACCAAATAATACTACCCTTGCAGGTGTAGGATCAGGAACTCTCATCACGATCCCGAATGCTCTGAACGGTTCCTTTGGAGCTATCACTAACACGACTACTGGCGGCTCGGGTACTGGCGTTGTTATCCAGGATCTTCGTCTCGATGGTAACAAGACTAACCAGGCATCCGGCATTATGTACGGTATCTTTATGAATGGCATGGGCAGCGGTACTGGCACAAGTGCCGTTACTGGCGCTACGATTCGCAATGTTAGGTCAAGTGATTGGTTTGGGGCAGGCGGGGCTATCAACGTAT
>CBRAFJ010000065.1:0-4867 GCA_967755195.1 uncultured bacterium
GTAACCAACTTCCAGACTAGCCCGCGCATGAGCACTTACCTACTCGCATTTGTCGTTGGCGAACTACAGAAAAAAACCGCAACCACCAAAAGTGGTGTCGAGGTGAATGTCTGGGCGACAATGGCTCAACCAGCCAGCAGTTTGGACTTCCCGCTGGAAGTCGCTGTCGGCTCTATCGACTTTTTTGACGAATATTTCCAAACACCATACCCCCTACCAAAGGCTGACCATGTGGCCCTACCCGACTTTAGTAGCGGCGCCATGGAAAACTGGGGTCTCGTCACATACCGCGAAATTGCCCTTCTAGCCGACAAAAACTCCGGTGTTAGTACTCGCGAATACATAGCTACGGTCATAGCCCACGAAACCAGCCACCAATGGTTCGGCAACCTAGTGACAATGAAGTGGTGGGACGACCTATGGCTGAACGAAAGCTTCGCTACCATCATGGAATACGTCGCTGTCGACGCCCTGTATCCACAATGGAATGTCTGGAATACTTTTGCATCCCAGGAAACATTGTCAGCGCTACGCCGCGACCAACTGGCCGGAGTTCAGGCTGTCAAAGCCGAGGTAAATCACCCAGACGAGATCAGCACCCTGTTCGACCCATCTATCGTCTACGCCAAAGGTGGCCGATTGCTGAAAATGCTGCGCAGCTACATCGGCGAGGATGCCTTCCGTAGTGGCCTACAAGCGTATTTTGCTGAACATGCCTACAAAAACACTGTTGGGGCCGATCTGTGGCGGGCATTTTCTAAAAGTTCCGGCAAAGACATAGAAAGCTTCATGAATACCTGGATATCACAGTCAGGTTTGCCGATAGTTGCCGTCACTACGACTGAAGAGGGTTACAGACTATCCCAGGAAAGGTTTATCGTTGGTGGCGAAGACGGCAATAGTCTGTGGCCAGTACCACTTTTTGCCAGTCAAAGCGATTTTCCGGAAACACTAGACGACAAAGAGGCTTCGTTTGCAGCCGAACACAAATTACCGCTACTGAATCGCGACAACGACGCTCATTTTGTCACACACTACGACGACACTGCATGGGGACTGATCACAACTGCATTACGTGGTGGCGATTTCTCACCAGTCACCCGCCTGTCGCTACTGCACGAAACTAGTCTGTTAGCGCGCGGCGGCAAAACCGACACCGCGTCACTCGTACCGCTGCTAGAGGCATACAAAAACGAAGCCAGTGAACCAGTCTGGAATATCATCGGCATGGTTATCGGAGACCTGAAACGCTTCGTCGAAGGAGATGAGACTAGTGAGGCCAACCTGAAAGTACTAGCCACGAATATCGCCCTACCGCTATATGAGAGTCTCGGCTTTGACGAAAAACCGGATGAGCTAGAGGAGAACACAAAGCTTCGAGCCAACATTTTAGGCCTGCTAACTTACGCTGAACATCAAGACGTCATCGACCGGGGGCTAGCGACGTTCCGTGAAACCGAAAACCTAGAGAGTCTCCCCGGAGAAACACGAGCGATCATACTTGGCATTGCCGCAAAACATGGCACTAGTTCCGACTTTGACCGCCTGCTGAGCATACATGGCACAACAACCAACGCCGAATTGCGTGACGACATAACGTCTGGTCTGTGTTCAACCCGCGACAGCAGCCAAATCCAGCGACTCATCGATCGCTTTACCGACAACAGCCAGGTCAAGCCACAGGACCTATTCCGCTGGTACATATACCTGCTGCGCAACCGTTACTCACGCGATCAAACATGGCAATGGATGGTCAGCAACTGGGGCTGGATAGAAAAAACTTTCAAAGGCGACAAGAGCTATGATGACTTTGCACGTTACAGTGCAAACGTCCTGGCGACTCGTCAGTGGTATGAAACATATGCTAAGTTCTTTGACCCGATGCTAAACATCACCGCCCTGAAACGCGCTATAGAGATCGGTAAAACCGAAATACTCACCCGCGTTGAGTGGTTAGAACGCGACGCTGAATCAGTTCGCTCTACACTTGCTCGAGAAACTGAGTAACCGCGAAATCTTCGCCAGTTACCTCTATAACCGACAACCTGGCGTCGTAGTCACCGTTTTGCTGCATCCACAGACGTGCTGCTCGCTCCATGTGCTTTAGCTTTGCGGACGTTATAGCCGCCACACCGCCACCTTGGTTGTGGTTGCGACGGTACTTGACCTCGACAAAGTAAATAACTGAGTCTTTTTCGGCGATGATGTCTATCTCGCCTGCTTTCACCCGCCAGTTGCGCTCTAAGATCTTGTATCCACGCTCTGCCAGATAGTTCGCAGCCGCAGATTCACCATTTGCGCCAGCCGAAGTCGAAGAACCTTCTCGAGTAAGAACATCTGCAGCCAGAGACTGACCAGGCGCCGGGGCCCTTGTCAGTCCCGGTGCGAAGTCGTTCTGCGAGAGAATGGTTCGAGAACTCAGTGTGTCGTATTTATGCAATGGCGCAAAACTAAGCCTGTGAAGTGGCGTTACACCCAGCTCTTCTATCGCCTTTCTGTGTGCCGCCGTGCCATAGCCTGAGTGAGAGCCGAAGCTATAGCCTGGGTAAACCGCATCCTGTTCAGCCATATAGGCATCACGAGCAACCTTGGCAATGATGCTGGCTGCGCTGACGCTTGGTACTAACAGGTCGGCTTTTGCCATCGTGGTGACATACGGACCTTTACCGGTATCAGCCAGGAAATTTACTGTGCCGTCCAACACTATCTGTTCATAAGGCACAGTTATTTGCTCTAACGCACGACGGCAAGCCAGTTTTAACGCCTCGCTCATACCTAAACTGTCGAGCTCGTCAGCAGCCACCCAGCCCAGCGCTGTCGCGGCAGCTTTTTCTAGTATCTCTATGTTTAACGCTTCACGGCGTTTTTTAGTCAGTTTTTTGCTGTCGGTCAGGCCTTCTATGGCAACGTCGCCTAAAACTACAGCACCAAACACCAATGGCCCGGCCCACGGACCACGTCCGACTTCATCTATACCTACTATCATCTGTTATATTGTACGATATTGACTTTTTAACCCGCTTGTGTTATAATGCAAATATTCCGTTGAGGCCTGGTGTATCCGGCTTCCGGAGGCACTTCATTGACGGAGATAACCCGCACGCCAATCCCCCCAGAAAGGGGCTAAAATGCCCGACATCATCTACGGTCGCCGTGCTCAGCTATTCGGACCTGCGCCGAAGGACCCGCCTCGCCACCGTGACGAGGACAGGGCCGGGACGACCATTACCGACTGGCCGTCCCAAGCAGCGTCCGAACCAAAGCCCGGACGCCACACGAAGGGCTGATCTCCTAAATGGGGCACGCGTCTACCCAGACGCGTGCCCCTCTTCACTTTTCTAGACATTTAAAAACTCCCGAGTCATTCGGGAGTTTTTAGTTAGAGATGGTTCGTAGTAGGCCTAGGCGTTGTCTTTGTGAGCAGCTTCGACAGCGGCAGCTTTGGCGTCTAGTTCAGCCTGTTCTTTGGCAGCTTCAGCGGCTTTAGCTTCGGCAGCTTTAGCGGCTTCTTCCTTCATCTTGGCTTCAGCGGCTTCTGCTTCGCGGTCACGAACGTCGTTGACAGCTTCACGGTCGAAGTTAACAGCAGATAGACGAGCTGATTTACCAGCACGCTCACGTAGGTAGCTGAGGTAGTTGCGGCGAACTTTCGAACGCTTTGTGACTTCTACCTTCAGAACCAGTGGATTGTGGAGCAGGAAGCTCTTTTCAACACCAACACCGCTAGCAATCTTGCGAACAGTGATGCGGCTAGTTAGGCTCTGTTTGCGGTCAACACGGATAACAACACCTTCAAAAATCTGGGTGCGTTCTTTGTTGCCTTCTTTAATTTTCTGGTGCACGCGAACAGTGTCGCCCGAACGAACGTCGACGACCTTTTTCTTCATGTGCTGTGCGTTTACTTTTTGGATAAGTTCAAACATCTCTTGGCTCACTTACGTTTATATGTATAGTCAGCTATAAAATATAGCATGTTTTCCCCCGGAGTGCAATACTTTGACCCCTGTGACTAGATGACTCGGTTTATCTCTTCGATGGTTGTCTCACCACGTAGCGCCTTCAGCAGTCCGTCGTGTAGCAGAGTTGTCATACCGTCGTTTATGGCAGCCTTTTCTATCTCGTCGATATGAATGTCTTTTATGTCGCCGCGAATCAGTTTTTGGATACCTTCACTGACCACTAGCTGCTCCATTATCATGATTCGTCCTTTGTAACCAAACGGTACGTCTTCGCTAGAGCCAGGCTTCCAGAGCTTGAAGTTGTCGAGGTTGGGTTTTTCTACATTAGCAGGTAGATCGGCTAGTGAATCGCGTATCCAGGTCTTAGTGGCCTCGTCTGGTTCGTATTCTATTTTGGTTGCGTCATCTAGACGACGTACCAAACGTTGGGCTAGAACCATCTGGATAGCGCTGGCAAATATTGGGTTTTGGCCGATCATGTCTATCATGCGCGAAAATGCCGCAGCCGAGCTACTAGCGTGAAATGTTGACAGCACCAAGTGGCCGGTTATCGAACCCTGGATGGCGGTTTTTGCTGTGTCGTTGTCACGAATCTCACCGACCATCACGACGTCTGGGTCGAGGCGCAGTACGGCGCGCAAGTTCTCAGCAAAGCTGGCACCGGAGTTGGTGTCGACTGGTATTTGGGTGACTCCAGGAACACTGATCTCTACTGGATCCTCGAGAGTGATAATTTTGCGCGATGGTTGATTCAGGGCGTTGATGATACTAAAGAGCGTGGTCGATTTACCGGCACCGGTCGGACCAACAACCAGCACAAGACCGTGCGGGTGTTTTATGATGTCCTCGATCTTTGCCCTTGTACCTTCGCTAAGCCCCAGTTTGTCTAGTTGTAGCATCGATTCGTC
>CBRAFJ010000066.1:0-4786 GCA_967755195.1 uncultured bacterium
ATACTTGTCCCAAAAATCACCGACCATGCGCGTCTTCATCAAATTTGGTCCGACTTTTTTAACAGCATCGTAGACAGCCAGTTCATTAAAATCCCAGTCGGTTACAATAACGCCGACTTCTAGTATGCGATCTTCGACCGGGTCGAGTCCGGTCATCTCTAGGTCCATCCACAGCAGTTTACCTGGTTTCTTCTTCATAACTGTTGATTATAGCGTTCAGAGCAGACAAAGAAAAACTCCGGCCTTAGGGCGACCGGAGTTTTTTAGCGAAATTGCTACCCTCTAACGCTCTTTAGAGCCTCGGCGTATTTCACAACCGACGCTGCGATGCCGGCCAGGCTGGCCTGCGGACCGTACGGGTTGTCACGCAGTTCTTCTTTTAGAATGCCTTCTTCGTCAATCGCTTCACCAACCTTGTCGGTAAAGAACAGTGCTTGCGGCAACGTTACTGCACCGACACCAGGTAGAGCCATGCGCAGGTTAGCGACAGCTTGGCCACCACCGCTAGTACCATGCGCAACTAATGCAACTGGTTTGTTGTCCATTTCATACGCTATGTAGTCGATAGCGTTTTTAAGTACACTAGACATCGAGCGATTGTACTCTGGTGTCACGACGACATAACCGTCGAACTCAGCAACTTTGTCGAGCCACTTCTGGACCTCAGCGGTTGGTTTTCGTTCTGGGTTGTAACGCGGGCTGATAGCCTCATCGAATATCGGCAGCGGATAATCACGCAAATCCAATGTTTCAACTTCGGCTACTTTGGCAACCTCAACATTTACCCACTTTGCTAGCTTGTCAGATACTCGTCCCTGACGTGTTGCGCCTATTATTACTGCAATTCTGGTCATACACCCTCCTTAGTGGTATACTTTGTATAGTATTTTACTAACCCAGTGTAACTAGTTTGCTATACAAAGTAAAGTAAATTTATGAAAACAACCTCACTCGAACCCTACAGCGGCTGCATAGAAAGCGCCATGTCAGTCATCGGCAGCAAATGGACTGCCTTGCTTTTGCGCGACCTGGCTACTAGTAGCAAACGCTTTGGTGAGCTAGAAAAATCTATCGGCCACATCAACCCACGAACACTATCAAAACGTCTCGAGTTTTTGCAGGAGCAGAACATTGTCGAGGCTTGCTCTGGTGGTTACCGGCTAACCGAAAAAGGCGCGGCCCTGGTGCCGGTACTAAAGGCTATGGCCGACTGGGGTGAAACCTACACATCAAAAACTACCGCTTAGCTGCGGTAGTTTTTTAGCTAGGGCTGAACTAATCTTTTTTCTTGTCCATGCGGTCGAGCTTGGCGACGTGGACCAGCCAGTAAATAACAAGTGCAGTAGCCAGCAGAGTTATGAACGAGCTGAGGATTGCGCCATAGCCGATAGCAACCTCTTGGTTTTTGCCATCGGCTGCCAGTATGACCCACTTCAGGCTGTTTAGATCGACACCACGCGTCAGCAGTGCGACTATCGGCGAGACAAATTCGTCGACGATAACTTTTACGCTGGCACCGGCCGCGGTACCGATAGCAAGACCAACTGCCAAGCCGACAACGCCCTGCTCACGGACAAATTTGATAAAACCGCCACCGTGGTTCTTTGTAGCATCCTTTGCCTTAGACTTAGCTGCGACTGCTTTTTCTCGTGCCTTGCCTGTTACGTTCTTTACAGCCATAAAACTAACTCCTGATTACCAGTATTGTTGGTTTATTATAAAACCTTGCGCTCTCCCAGGCAAAATAAGTGCTATAGCTGCTCTGGTGCAGCGATACCAAGTAGTCCAAGGCCGTGCGCCAAAGTGTCGCGATATCGGGTTGCCAGTGCCAGTCGCAAACTCTCACGTGGGTCATCTAGTATGCGAGCTTTTTCGTAAAAACGGTTAAAAGTCTGGGCTAGTTCGAACAAATACGTACATATATGGTGAGGTAAGAGCTCTTTGGTCGCATCCTCTAACACCTCGTGATACTCACTTAGCTTGCGAGCCAGCGATCGTTCAGACTCGTCGAACAGTTCACCATCAAAACCGGCCTCGGCGGCACTTTTGCTAATGATAGAGCAGGCCCGAGCGTGAGCGTACTGCAAATACGGACCGCTGTTACCGTGCAGGCTCACTGACTCTTCCGGATCGTAAATCAGGTCGCCACCCATTCGTTGGCGCAAAAAAGCGTATTTGACCGCACCTAGGCTGACTCGTTCATCGCGTTGCTGGTTCAGTTCGGCATTGGCATCAGCTGCCACATCCAGTACGTCGACTGCGCGCAGGAAATTGCCTTTGCGACTGCTCATTTTGACACCGCCTGCTAGTTTTACGATACCGTGCGTAAGGTGGGTCGTACTGTGGGCTAACTCTGGCGCAAACTGCTCGAGCGCCTTCAAAACAACTGCCATGTACTGTTCTTGCTCGTTGGCGGTGATAACTATACTGCGGTCGAAACGGAAGTCATCGTATTTGCTAAAAATCAGGCCAATGTCTTTGGTTTCATAAGTTGGCAGACCCTCGCGGTTTACAAAAACTCGGGTATGTAGGCCGAAAGCTTCGCCGGCAAAGACCACTGCCCCGTCCGACTGGTCAAAAACTTCGCCGATTTGGGCTTCGACTTCTTTCATACCGCGTTCAGCAACAGAACTTTCCGGGTAGAATTTGTCGAAATGCGAGCCAATGCGCGCATAAAATGCCTTGAAATAATCGTAGCTCCACTCGCGACAAGTCCAGTAGATGCTGGCAAAATCAGATTTGTGATCATTTTCAGCATGCAGCTGGTAAACGCGTTTGTTGTAGCTGACTATTTCTGCTTTTGCGCTCGGGTCTTCCTCGTAAGCCACCGATCCCTCGACGTAGCGCGCTGCCATCCAGTCAGAACGCTCGCCCTCTGGTATGTCAGCAAGACTCGCCGGGTTTTCACCACCCAAACTAGCTACTATCGCCCACATAGTTTTGCCAACATGCAAACCAACATCACCGCCAAAGTTCAGACGATGGATGTCTGCCCCGCCAGCCTCGACTAGGTTAGCGATCGCGTCGCCCATTACGCTGGTGTATAGATGACCGGCGTGCAGAACCTTGAACGGGTTCGGGTCAGAATATTCAACAACGACGGTTTTGTGACGATACAGCTGTGGGACTTCCAGTGACCAGCTGCCCAGCAAAGCCTTGTCGGTCAGGCGAATATTCAAAAAACCCGGCCCTGCGACATCGGCCCCGGACACTTCGTCAATATTTTCGATAGCAGTAGCCAGATGTTTAGCTACGTCGACAGGTCTTTTACCGACTCGGCCAGCAATCTGCAGAGCAACGTTAGTTGCCAGGTCACCAAACTGCGGCTCGGGACGTGTCAAAACTGGATCAATATCCAGGCTGTAGTCCTTTTTTATAGTGTCACGTAAACAGTCAATTACCGCGTGCTGCATAGTTACGCTTCATGATAACAGAGGCGAGGCGGGAGAGGTGGAGGTCGAGTGTATTCGGCTCATTTCGGCGTATACTGAAAATACATGAATTTACTAGAACACTACGCGAAAAGCCTGCTACGCGAAAACGGCCTACCTGTACCCGCGTCAACGTTAGCCACTAAAAAACGAACCCCGGATGACATCGCCTACCCTGTCGTTGCCAAGAGCCAAGTTCCTGTTGGTGGACGCGGCAAGGCCGGTGGCATACAGGTCGTCGATTCACACGACCAGCTGCCTGCAGTACTTGAACACATTTTTGAACTCGAAATAAAAGGCTTTAGGCCGACCGAGATTTTACTAGAGGAAAAACTCGAGACAGGACGCGAACTATACCTGTCTTTGCGGTTAAACCGCGACATCAGGGTGCTAGAATGGATGGTTTCACCGCAGGGAGGAGTTGAAATAGAAGAAAACACCGACAGTATAACGACTGTTCCATTTGGCGACACAGCTACCGACGAAATCGCCCAGGTTCTGGGTGTGAAACCAGAAATTATTCACCCGATACTAGACGGCATCACTCAGGCCATGATGGCAAATGATCTGTTGCTATGCGAAATAAACCCACTGGTCGAAAAAACCGACGGAACACTAGTTTGCGCCGATGCCAAAATAACCGTCGACGACAACGCACGCTTTCGTCAGCCAAATCTGCCTTGGCCCGAACTGCAGCCGAGCAACCTGAAGCCACTCGGTGGCAACATCGGCACTATAGCTAACGGAGCCGGCATGGCTATGAGTACTATGGATACTATCGTCGCAGCTGGCGGTAAACCGGCCAATTTTCTAGACATCGGTGGTGGTACAGGTGAAAAACAGTTTGTTAGCGCCCTCGGACAAATAGTTGCCCTGCCTGGCGTTAACTGTGTTATCGTTAACATCTTTGCCGGAATATCCCGCGCTGACGAAATCGCCCGCGGTATCATTAGCGCCAGAGAACAAATCCCTAACCTGCCGCCACTTTTCATCCGCCTAGAGGGTACCAACCGGGAAATTGCCGTCGAGCTACTAACCGACGCCGGGATAGCTATCGAGCCGGACCTGAAGACTTGTGTTCAAAAAGCCCTCGAAATTACCTCAGCCGAAACAGGAGATGAAAAATGACCCTTTTCGACCAACCAACCGTTTTAATTCAAGGCATGACCGGCCACCATGGCACATTTCACACCGACGGCATGTTGCGTGCCGGCACTAACATAGTCGCTGGCGTCACCCCTGGCAAAGCCGGCCAAGAAGTCTTTGGCGTTCCGGTCTACAACAACGTCGGCGATGCCATAGTGAAGCACCCCAGCCTCGACACCTCGGTCATCTTCGTCCCGGCTGCCTTCGCT
>CBRAFJ010000067.1:0-4667 GCA_967755195.1 uncultured bacterium
CATGCTCGTGATGTTGAGACGTTTATGCACGATTTTTTGCGACAGACGGGGACACCGCTCGACACTATAAACCCTGAAAGCCCAGTAGGCGCGCAGTTTTGCCGGACCTACGACATAGTCGAATATCCGACGCTAGTAGCGCTAGACGACGAGGGCCGCATGCAAAACATGTGGCGCGGGCGACCATTACCAACTATTTCCGAGGTTAGTTACTATGCTCACTAAAGCAAAAGCCGTAAAAGAATTCTTTACCCACGAGGACAAAAAGCTGCGCGATAACCGCTGGATATTTGCCAGCATGCTGGTCGGTTCGGTTTTGAGCCTGCTGGCTTCATTTGTATTGACCTACGAAGTAATCCACTTGGCGCGCAACCCAGACGCTAACCTCAGCTGTAGCGTCAACCTCATCGTCAACTGTGCAACCGTCGCAAAGCATCCGACCAACGAGTTGTTTGGTTTTCCGAATAGCTTTATAGGCATGATGGCCGAGCCGGTTGTCATAACAGTCGCGATTGCTGGCTTGGCGGGTATAAAGTTCCCACGACGATTCATGTTTGTAGCGCAGATATTCTATACGTTAGGTTTCATATTTGCGCTGTCGCTGCTGTATATCAGCATGTTTATCATTCAGGCGCTATGCCCGTGGTGTTTATTGGTAACACTTACGACGATACTAGTCTGGTTTGCTATAACGCGCTACAACCTGCGTGAAGACAATCTGTATTTGCCTAAAAAATGGAACAAAAAGATTCACGAATGGCTTGACCGTGACTACGACAAATTTGCCATGGCGGTCCTTGTTTTCGTCATCATCGCTGCTATATTTCTGAAATACGGCGACGGGCTATTTGCCTAGAAGCGCCCGCAAGGGTAAAATGTAAACAATCCGTCTGAGCGACTATACTATGAGTATACCCATCAGAGAGTGGTTATCACCCACGAGGAGCGGGAAGAAATCGCCAAGGCGAGAGTAGAACCCACCGGCATCGGCCCGACAGACCGAATAAACAAGTGCTAAGAGTCTTTTCTTAGAAACTGGATGGTACCGTCCGCGACCGCGGATTCCAGTGACTAGGAAAGGGCTCTTTTATTTTTTATAAATCAAAGGAGAAGCTATGAAATTTAAAAGTGGGTCACGTCGCCGCGCACTAGAGTACGAAAAAGATTGGGTGCAGCGCTGGAAAGCCGACAAAACGTTCGAAAAATCGGTCGAAAATCGGTCGAAAGACAACAGCTATGTATTTTATGATGGTCCACCGTTTATTTCTGGTATCCCGCACCATGGAACACTGCTTTCATCCATCGTCAAAGACGCTATACCTCGCTATCAGACTATGAAAGGCAAGCGCGTCGAACGTGTCTGGGGCTGGGATGCGCATGGTCTGCCTGCCGAACGTTATACCGAGAAGAAACTGAACATCCATTCACGCCAAGAGGTTTTGGAATACGGTCTAGAGAAGTACATCGTCGCTACTCGTGAAAATATGCTGGAAACCAGTAGTGCCTGGGAAGACGTTGTTGATCGAATCGGTCGCTGGGTTGATTTCAAGGGTGCCTACAAAACCATGGACAAAAACTACATGGAGTCTATCTGGTGGGCGTTTAAAACTCTGTACGAAAAGGGCAAGATCTACGAAGGTGAAAAGGTTCTGATGTACTGTACGCTCGATGGCACACCGCTAAGCAAAGCAGAAGTCACTATGGACGCCGGCGCTTATCAGGATGTGACAGATCCTAGTGTCTATGTAAAATTCCGTCTAGAAAATGGCGATACGCTGTTGGCTTGGACCACCACGCCATGGACTCTGCCGGCCAATACTGCTGTCGCAGTAAATAGTGACCTGGAGTACGCCGAAGTTCAGGTGGGCGATGACAAGTTTATTCTAGCCAAAGACTTGATAGAAAAAGTTCTGACCAACGAAAAACACCAACCACTCGAATACAAAGTATTGCGGACTCTGAAAGGCAAAGAGCTTGTTGGCCTAAAGTACGAGCCGCTACTAGGTGCTGATCGCGGCAAAAACGCGCACCAAGTCTGGGCTGCTGACTACGTGAGCGCCGAGGACGGTACTGGTATCGTCCACCTAGCGCCTGCATATGGTGAAGAAGACTTCGAACTTGCTCGCGCCAACAAAGTTCCAGTCGTACATGTTATCGATCAAAATGGTTTTTATACCGAGAGCGACTGGAAAGGGCAGAATGTTTGGGAGGCTAACAAGCCTATCGCCAAGCAACTGCTAGAAACGGGCGTAGTCTGGAAGATCGACTATATTCGTCACAGCTATCCGCACTGTCACCGTTGCGGTACACGTCTGATGTACCGGGCTCACCCGAGCTGGTTCATGGACATCGATGGTCAGCGCGAAAAGATGTTGGAGAAAAACGAACCGATCAATTGGTTCCCGGCGCATGTCAAAAACGGTCGTTTTGAAAAGACAGTACTGTCAGCACCGGACTGGAATATTTCTCGTGACCGTTTCTGGGCAACGGCTATGCCGGTTTGGAAATCACCGTCCGGCAAAACCTATGTTGTCGGTAGTTACGCCGAGCTAAAAGAGCTGAGTGGTGTTGAACTAGACGATTATCACCGTCCGTGGATCGACGACGTCAAATTTACCATCGATGGCGAAGAATACACTCGTATCGACAAAGTTATGGACAGTTGGTTTGAGGCCGGTAGCATGCCTTTTGCTCAGTTCCATTATCCGTTCGAAAACAAGGAAAAGTTCGAGGACAATTTCCCAGGCGATTTCATCGTTGAATACATCGGTCAGGTTCGCGCCTGGTTCTACTACATGCACGCCATGAACATCGCGCTGTTCGGTGAAAACAGTTTCAAAAACGTCATCGTGACAGGTAACGTAGCCGGTAACGATGGTCGCAAGATGAGCAAGAGTTACGGTAACTACACCGACCCGAACGAATTGATGGACAAATTTAGCGCCGACAGCCTACGTTTCTTGTTACTGTCGAGCCCGCTGCTAAACGGCGAAGACTTTGCGTTGCAGGACAAAGAAGTTGGTGATGTTGCGCGCAAACTCAGCATGATATGGAACATGTACGATTTCTTCACTATGTATGCCGAAGTCGATGGCTGGGAGTATGACGGCAAGCTAATTGACCCGCTGCAAGACGTCAAAAACCCGCTCGACATCTGGGTTATTTCACGCCTGCATCAGCTGGTTGCTGAAGTTGAGAAAAATATGGATGACTACAATATTCCGAACGCTCTAGCGCCGATCCTTCCGTTCCTAGACGATGCTAGTAACTGGTATGTACGCCGCAGCAGGCGTCGTTTCTGGAAATCTGAAGACGACGGTGACAAAAATGATGCCTACCGCACACTGCACTACGTTTTGGTACGCCTGAGCTATCTACTAGCGCCATTTACTCCGTTTTTGGCCGACGAGCTGCACGAAAAACTAACAGGCGACAAACAGTCAGTTCACCTGAAGGACTGGTTGCCAGCTGGCCCAGTCAACGAACTAGTTATGAATGACATGGAAACAGTTCGCGACTACGTAAACCAGGGCCTGGGTCTGCGCGCTCGCGCCAACCTGAAGGTTCGCCAGCCACTAGCTAGCGTCACGGTACCAAGTCTTGGTGAGACGTTCGACTTCGCCTCAATCCTACTAGATGAGCTAAATGTAAAAGCTGTCGAAACCGGTTCTGAAGTCGCTATCGACGAAAAACTGACTCCAGAACTGAAGCGAGAAGGTCTGATGCGCGAAGTCGTCCGTCACGTACAGGCTGCCCGTAAAAACGCCGGCCTGAATGTTGATGACCGTATAGTTCTCGGCCTAAAAACTGACGACAAAGAGCTCGCCAGCGCCATCAAAGAACACATAGATACCATCCAAACCGAAACTCTTGCGTCGAAACTGGATGAAGCTCAACATGAGCATAAATCGACTGTAAAAGTCGAAGGCGAAGAACTGACCATATTCCTAGAAAAAGCCTAGGTAGGGGCAGAACTCCTAAAGGGATTATTAAAAAATTCTTAAAAAAAGTGTTGACGTTATGAAAACGTCGCTGTATAACAGTGAGAATACTTAGGGAACAACAGACACGAAAAGTGATGTGCGGTGGTTTTTAGGTAAGAACATTCAACCTTTTGAAAGAGGTGAGGGATATGGCAAAGAACTTTACGCCGCTTCAGGTGATAGAGGCTGTACGAAGGGTCAAGGAGTCGGTTGACGGCCGGCACGATGCCCGGCACGTGCCCGAGGGCAAGGATGTCGTCAGCTGGATCAACGACGTGAGGCTTGAGTTGGGCTGCTGTCCGCTCCAGTCTCTGCCTCAGGGGTTCAGTGAGCTCCACGCCAAGGCGTCTGCTTCGAAGACCAAGGTCTACTCGCTGAACGACACGTTCGAGCTCATGCTGGGCTACGCCGAGATGGCGTGGGGGGCTAACCGGTCTGTCGTGTCGGTACAGCAGCGCAGCTGACCGCTCTACTCACAAAAGGCGTGCAATTCTTTAGGATTGCACGCCTTTTCAAATGTTCGGCCTGTGCTATACTGCCTAGCGTAGCTTTAACAATTTATATCAAGAGTGCGACGAGGGAACTGACCCGATGACTCGCCGACAACCTGACTCATGCTACGAGAAAAGGTGCCAATTTCAGCCCTCAGAAAGGGGAAAGATGTAATGTCTTCTATATATAAAA
>CBRAFJ010000068.1:0-4243 GCA_967755195.1 uncultured bacterium
AGCCCAACCGCGATCGGAGCCCTGATTGCGGCCGGGCTGCTCCTGACGTTCATGACCGCCTCATGGTTCCGGTCGAATGATCAGGTTGAATCGTCACCAGGAAGCGCGAGCGTGTCATCGGGTAGTCCGGCGCCGACAGCAGCGCCAAATACTACCAGTCACGCGGCATCGGCTTGTACCACGGTCAAGCACACTTTATCTCGCCACATGAAATAACCGTCAACCGTCGCCATCTGAGCGCCGAACATTTCATCATCGCGACTGGTTCAGACTGGAAACAGTTAGCCGGACCAGTTTCTGAACGCGCCACACTACTAACACCTCGTACCGCGCTAGACCTACCAAAACCACCGAAAACCTTGTTCATAGTCGGTGGCGGCGCAACAGGTGTCGAGTTCGCAGAGCTGTTTGCTAGCTTTGGCAGCCATGTCTATATAGCCGACGAAGCCCCTCGTCTACTGCCAAAAGAAGACCAGGAAGTCAGCCAGTTGGTCGAAGCGGTATTTGCCAAACGACGCGGCATAAAAGTCCTCACCAAGTCAAAAGTTACTCGCGTCGACTACGAGGGTATATCACCTCGGATCGAATTCCTGAGAGGCGGTGAAACCCACAGCGTCAAAGTCGATCAAGTTTTGATAGCCATAGGCAAGAAACCAATGGTCGACATTGGACTGGAAAATGCCGGCGTTGAGTACACAAAACGTGGCATATCGACCAACGAATGGCTGCAGACCAGTGCAAAACATATCTACGCCGCTGGTGATGTTCTCGGTGAACATCTATACACGCATGTCGGCGTCTACGAGAGCCGCATAGTCGCCAACAACATCCTGCACAAGCAAAAAGCCATACCTGACTACCGCGCAGTACCGCGCGTTACGTTCCTGTCACCTGAGATCGCCAGTGTAGGCATGAGTGAAGAAGACTGCCTGAAACGTGACCTGACAACAAAAATATCTATAGTGCCTATAAACACCGTCGCCAGGGCAAACGTCAGCAATTCCCTAGACGGCTTCGTCAAAGTCATCTGCGACAAACATGGCAGCATCCTAGGTGCCAGTGTCGTATCTGCTCACGCTGGAGAAATGATCCAGGAACTCACCCTGGCCATTCAGTACAACCTGACGGCATCACAAGTCGCCGGTACACTGCATGCCTTCCCTACCTGGTCTGAGGCGATACGAGTCGCTTGCGCAAAGATAAAAGTCTAGTTACTTTTTTGGTGCCGCTATAGGGTTTTCCAGGAGCGCCCGGGTAACCGCTACGATATTCTGAGCGGCCAAGCGAGCATTTCGGTGCGGTCGTTTCTTGCTCGCGTCATTATCGTTTTCTACATATGTCGGCGCCATGGCCGATCCACCGTTATAATACGTCCACGACTGGCCAGGAATCGTAAACCCTATTTCTATAAGCGCAGCGGCCATTTCGGCGATAACATGCTTGGCGCCGTCTTCGTTTCCTGTCGCTACAAAACCGGCTACGTGGTTATATGCGACTGGGCGTTTATCATCGTCGGTCTCAAACAACATCGCATCCATGCGCTCTATAACCCGTTGAGTCACGCTTGACGCCTGACCGATCCAAGTTGGGCTTGCTAGTATTAGTATCTCCGCCCTTAGGATCTTTTCGTGGATCTGCGGCCAATCATCACCCTCACCCTCGTCAGTTTTTACGCCTGGCAATACAGAATAATCGAGAACGCGCAGTATCTCGGTTTCACACCCTAGTTCAGTGAGTTCAGCAGCAACAACCGACGATAATGCTTCGGTACTCGACGGCTCTGGTGACTTTTTCAGTGTGCAGTTTAGTATCAACGCTTTCATGACTTTTTCTTTATCTCCTCCCGAAGTTCCTCGATCATCAGCTGGGTTTTATAATGATCGCGATTTCCGATACGGAAAACGTAGTCAGCTAGTGCCGCAATCAGTACTGCCTGGACCGTTAGCTGGAACCATTCAGACTGCCAGTTCTCAAAAGTTGAAGCCCAAAACTCTGGCCAGAAATCATCCATCTGGAATGTTTGATTATGCTCTTTGGCCTCGTTTTTGGCAGTTTCTAACTGGGTTACGAACTGCCCACCCCAGCTAAAAACGAACATTGCGACCAGTATAAAAACAGCTGCCCAACGACGCCAAAAAGTATCATTGCGTTCGTTTTCGCGTTCTATAGTTGCTAGGCTTGGTCGTTTATCTGCCATGACTACAGAATAGTGGCGGTTCGGTACTGGGGCTGTGAAAATTTTGACAAGACATAGAGAGGAATATCTCTCGTAAGATCGCTCTAGCTATCCATTACAACTTAGCTGCTTCACAAGTCGCCGGTACGCTGCATGCCTTCCCTACCTAGTCTGAGGCAATACGCCTGGCTTGTGCAAAGTGAAAGTCTAATTGATTTTACTAAAAATCGGATGCATTGCTAGCCCTTTTATTAGGCCTATACTCTGCAGACACGCTAGTAACCGGGAGTGAGCTATAGGCTCGAATGTCATAGATATTATCCGTTTCTTTACTTTTTGCGGTTCTTTCACATACATACTCTTTCGGACATGCGTAATACTTATCTAGCCGATAAGTGACTCTGACTAACTCTGTGTCACTGACGTATCGAATGACGATACTATTGCCGTCAGCAAGCGGACCACTTGTATATGCAGGACTATATAGCTTATAGTACGGCAATGTGTCGCCACCATCTCGTTTAAACCCATGTTGCTTTAAACGATTGGCCAAATCAGTTTCAATTTCACTTAGAGAACTTTTATTATGAAAAGCAACTACCGAGTACGTTGATTGGGTTGGATCCTTGTCAAAGCCAAAAGGGTGGCCATATATGAAACCTTGTGCAACTACGTCCTCGCGCTCGCCGACAAGAATTTTCGCCAATGCATGCGCTTTATCGTTAGAATATTTCTGAATATTGTACCTTGTAATTTCGCCGTCAACCCAAAAGTAGAGTATAAACAACGCAATCACCGCGAACGGCGCAATGAGCAGCGCAATCACGACATATTTTAGTATATTTAGCACTACGCTGAAGGTATTCTTCTGTTTGCTTTCGATAGACGGCTTAACAGCTTCCGATGGTCCTTCGGCTACAGGAGAGCCATGAGGCCTGTCATTTGGGTTTTGCGCCGGATTGTTAGCGTCAGCCGAGTATGGCTGAGGTTTTTCAGAATTATCCGGGTTCATGGGCCGATTTTAGCATAAGGGAATAGCGTTTAGTAGCGGGGAGAGGAATATCGCTTCGCTCCTCCGTTTGCTTGCCAGAAAAATGCTTCGCGCTTTCCTGACTGCGCTGCACTACGCGACCCTCTGACCATGCGCCACTTCATGGCGCATGGTCAGAGGTTCAAGCCATCGCAGACTTACCAAGAAAAAACGGCTACCTTTCGGTAACCGTTTTTTCTTGGTAGCGGGGAGAGGATTTGAACCTCTGACCTCGTGGTTATGAGCCACGCGAGCTGACCAGACTGCTCCACCCCGCGTCAACGTCGACGCGCACTTTTCTGGTTTCGTTTTCCTGTAAACAGAAAAAGCTTCACCAGATCGTTGCGTCTCCTCCCGATTCAACAAACAGCACCAGGCTTTATTGCTGAATCGAAAAGCACAATCGAGCGACCTTTATAGTAACTTATCAGAGGTAATCCGTCAAGAAGCCTTACTGCCAAAGAAAAACCGCATCCACTCACTAAAGTTGCTAGCTTTAGGGGCGACTGGAACTTCATTCGGTTCCGCCGTTTTGTCAGTTATCTGCCGTGAGTCGGGCAGGATTATCAGTTTTTCACCCGGGCTAGCTTTGCCTAGGCGCTGGCGGGCGCTGAGCTCTAAAAATTCATCACTTTTGTAATACTGCTGCTGGAACTGAAGGTTTTCGTTGCGTAGTTTTTCCAGTTCGACGTTTTGCGTCAGGGCATCAACTTCTTGCTGGTAGGTAAAGTTTTTCTGCAATGTCTGCACTGTTCCCCACACCCAACCGAGCGCAATTATAAACGCCAGCACAATGGTGCCGTTTTGGATCGTCATATAGTGACGGTAGCGCGTAGTTAGATGGTGAAACATTTTTGCTTTTTATAACGTTTACGGTTTTAACTATATCTTTTTTTAGACATTTACGCCAGGACTACATCTGTTATATACTTGTTTCATATCTTTAAGGTTTCCTTTCTG
This sequence comes from uncultured bacterium, assembly GCA_967755195.1. GTDB lineage: Bacteria > Patescibacteriota > Saccharimonadia > Saccharimonadales > Saccharimonadaceae > CBRAFJ01. Next base: position 4,167 of record CBRAFJ010000068.1, read on the forward strand.
GTTACGGGGCTGTAGCTCAGTGGTTAGAGCAGCGGGCTCATAACCTGTTGGTCGTTGGTTCAATCCCAACCAGCCCC
>CBRAFJ010000069.1:0-4188 GCA_967755195.1 uncultured bacterium
TACCGCTATTTAGAGTGACAGTTATTACCGGGTACTGGAACTCAGCGTTTCCGATAACAGTGATATTTACATTGTGCGGGCTAGCAGTGACACCAGTTTCGCTAGCCAGACTAGTCGCAGTCGTGTCATATCCGAACGGAATGGTTGCAATAAAGTTAACATCGAACTCGGCGTACATAAGGCCGCCTGGACGGTCTATAGAGACAGCCTGAGCTGTTCCGTAGTAGCGGCGCGTACCACCACTTTTTATGACATCGAGTGTTTTGCCTTTGCCGACGAAATAGCCGTTGAAGGTATCGATCAGGGTGTCCATATTAGCGATCGAGGTATGGTTCAACGACCCCTTGATACGAATCGACTTACTCTTGTAGTTGTAAAAAGGTATATGGCTACGGTTAGCATGGGCTACCTCGTAAATATCGAAGGACTTTTGGGCTGGTGAGCTATCGTCAATAACAGCTGGAACAATGTTTGCTGTATCAAGTGAGTTTCCGTCAATCTCAAGAATCGCCATTATGCTTGTCCTCGTGTTGGTGTTAGACCCATGCTGACGGCCTGGGCGTCGCGGTCAGTAACGTCAAAGAACGACCTGACTGCGTCTCCGGTAGTGAGCACGACCTGCTGGATGTTTATCGTTTGGCTTGGCTGCGACATTATTCGTTGGGTTTCTGCGTTTGTTTTTACCTGAGATCCTCTAGGTAAGTTTACTAGCTCAGGGCCTTTCTCACCAACTAACGCCATACCGCCGGGGGCATAGTTTGTACCGACAGCGAAGCCAGGAACAGATGCACCACCCTCACTGATCTCGCGAATCTTTCGCGCCTTCCATTCCTTCGGCATATTTGATTGCTGAATGCGGCGAATAGCATCCGCGTTTGAAGCTGAGGCGAGATCTTGGGCTTCCATAGCTGCGTCAACTGCCTGCATAGTTTTAACGGCCTGGTCATATACCAGAACGAGCGCTGCAATGGCCGCACCAACTACAATGGCTGGCATTACTATAGGCGTCATAATAAGCGTCCTCAGGGCCGTCACAGAAGCCATTACACGTGGTATCTCTACAAGCGTCAGCATATTGAAACCGATAGTCAGCGCGTTAAATACCGCGTTAAAGGCCATAGCAGCCGCTAGAGTGCCGAATACGCCCGCTAGACCAAGAATGATAGGATTTCCGTTGCGGAACTCTTCGTAGACCCAGCCAAGGGCTTTTACGAGGACTGTTGCAATATCAATAACAGCACCGATCGCTACGACCAGCGCTGTGCCTATGACCGGGATGAGCGGCTCTAGCACTTCGTGCCAGAGGTCGTATAGCATCGGTCCAAGCTCTTCGCCAAACACTTTTACCAGCTCAGCGAGCTTCGGCCCCAAGTAATCACCGATCTGGGCAGCGAGTTCGCCAGCTGCGGACATAAATTCCTTTAGATCATCTATAAGTGCTGGCAGGGCGCCAGTTAGTCCTAGAAGTCCTTGGCGCAGTACATCGAATACGCTGCCTTTAGCAATATCACCTTGCTGGTTGATACCGATAAGTTCACGACCGGCCTGGCCGATATTGTCTTTCAGAGTTGACCAAAGTCCAGAGAGGCTCTTCGACTGCTTCTCCATGGCGCCGTGGAACTGTCCACCCTCGGAGGTCATCATCTGGAACGCCTGGCTAACCTCTTTAAAGCCAACCTTTCCTTCGGTGACAAGGTCGCCAACAGCCTCTTCGTTTACCTTGAGCACTTTAGCTAGGTACTGATAAATAGGAACACCACGCTGGGCAAACTGGCGAATATCTACTGTCATAGCTTTACCCTGAGTTCGTAGTGTACCCATTAGGTAGGCTAGATCGTTGATCGGCGCGCCGATAGCCGCCGAGACGTCACCAAGGTTCTTCATAGTATCGAAAGCATCTTCACCGCTAAAACCAAAAGCCACCAGCTGACGGGTAGCTCCTGCAAGTTCTGGGAACTCGAACGGTGTTTGGGCGGCAAAGTTGGAAATGTCAGCAAGCAGGCTTCGCGCGTTATCAGCGCTACCAAGCATGTTCTCGAGGCCGATACGGGTCTGTTCAAACTCTGCCGCACTTTTGACCATGGAAACGCCGGCAGCAATAGCACCAGCAGACAGTGCAGCAACAGCTAGTTGTGCGTATTTAGCCGCACCACCAAAATTAGTCAGGCCACTAGAGGACTTATCAGCCTCTTTATCGAGTGACTGCAGACCTTTTTTAGTGTCGTCAATACCCTTGTTGTCAGACGTCGTCTTGACGTGGACGTTTGCGGTATTGTCGGATCTTCCTAGTATTGCCACTCTGTGTTTTTCCTTGTTAGTCGGATATTTCCTTTTGACTGTACTGAGCCTCTAGGGTCATGAAGTCGATGTCCTGGTCGATAATGTACTGTGGTGTCAATCGAGCCTCGAGATACCCAACCTGCATCTTCCTACGCCAGATGTACTGAGTGTAGCTTACTGGGAGGGGCCATCTACCGAAATCGTGGTCTTGGCCGGCTGCGGCGTTTCTAAGGTATCTGATAATGTTTTTTTTTGCTCTTCAGATACCGTCTGACCCTTAACTTCTACCTCACCGTTCAGGAAACGGAGGTCAGCTATCGGCAGTCGGCAAACATTCTCGAAAGTAATCTCAATCTTTGAGCCATCCGCCTCAGTGAAGTTCCACTCTTTAACACGGCGAGATACGATAAACGCCATGGTTTTTGTGAGGCTAGCCATCGGATCAACCTCGACTATGTCAGCACTAATAAGTGGACTGGTGTCCATAACAACCCAAGCTTTGTTTTCCTCAGACTCTGCTGCCGTCGAAGGCAGGTAGAGCTTTTTTCTATACTCCGGGTTGTCTAGTACTTTTAGTGTTGGCATTTCATTGATCCTCTCTTTGTTAAATGGTCGATAACGAGTTGATTACGGTGACTGTCAGACCCTTGCCGTCGCTGCTGTCGTTCTGAGGTATGTAGTCAAATTCAGAGTAGTTGATCTCGCCATCAGGCTTGATCGAAGGCTCTGGGTTGTCAGTCTTGATGTTGTTTAGGGTAATACGGCACTCGTACTGGTTTGTAGAGCCGGCGTAGCAGCGAATAACAACAGCTTGTTTCTCTAGCGCGTTAAAGCGGCGAACATCTTCTGGTGTGTCGAAGAATTTCTTGATAGAGAATGTAGCATCGACAGTGCCGCGAACTAGTGAGGCTGGGTCAAAGCTACCCGAACGTTTCTCACCAGTGTTGTTAGAAAAGTTGTGAACAACACTGAAGCTTGTACCCTCGTCGAGTGGTGTGTGTGTTGCAGATAGTGCAGCGGCTGCTGTAGCACCGAAGCAGAACTGGGTTTTGCTCCATAGGAAGCTCTGTAGCAGGGTAAAGCTTGGTGTAGCAGGGCGGAGGTGGATCATGTCACCTGCAGCAACACCAGAGCCGGCAGATGCGACCGTGACAGTAGTGGCCGTGATCGAGCTGACTGTTGTGTCGACAGTAGTACCGTCGGCTTTTTGGATGCGAACTAGGTCGTCTGCAACCAGACCCTTTGTTGGCGCTGGGTCGTAATCAGTTTTTAGGGTGATAACGTTGGTTGAGACTGAAGCAATCTCGCGACCATGGAATGAGCCGAGTGCAGATAGCGATAGTTTCCAGCGAAGCTCATTAGCCTCCCAGACTGATTCAATTGTTGATGCACCGACGCCAAAGTAGCGACGAACAACGTTACCAGTCGAAATGTCTACAGTATAAGAACTAGGGTTTGTGGTTCCGTGATCGAACAGGTGGGTGTAAGGGTCAGAACCGCTTGTAGATGTTTTGGGCAGTAGCATATCAAAGAGACGGGCTGTGGTGTTTGGTTCAGCCATAACTGTTACATCACCAACATGATCGCGCTGACCCTGGAGGACAGCCATAGTACCAAACTTGCTACCATAGACTGGCGCCTGGCGTTGGAGGTTACCGTTTGTTTTCATTGTCTCTTCGTAAAGAGGTATGAAGTCGTCAGGGGTCGCAACGGTTGTTGCGTCAGATTGCTTTGTAACTGCAAAATAACCGATATTACCGATTCGTTCAGTAGACATTACTCAGTCTCCTCAGTTGTTTTTTGTTCTGGAGTGTCACCACCAACGAGTTCAAGGTTCGGGCTTTCGAGCACTTTTTCAGTCTCGATTTGACCACCGGCAACGATGATACCGACATCGGGGATAACTAG
>CBRAFJ010000070.1:0-4160 GCA_967755195.1 uncultured bacterium
CACTAGCCCATTCAACGTAGTATGGTCGGACACTTCGAACTGGCCCGACGAGCCCTGGACGGGCTTCCTGATACAAAGCGATGAACCGGGTTATGCCGCCTTCGGCGATAGCTTCATAAACGACGCCAGCGTCTTTTAGTCCAGACTGTGGCCGGGCGTCGGGGCTGTTTTCTATCATGATGGCGGTGACATGACGTTTTGTCAGGGCTTCATTTCCCGTATCAACACCAGTAAGCGGCGAATAAAACTTTGGTGGTTCAGGTTTTTTCTGTTTTTCGCTGTAGACTGTCGGCATAGAGGGAACCGGCTGTTGCCATATCCAGGCAAATACACCTAGCCCAGTTGCCAGTATCAGCCCAATGGCGATAAAAAAATACCTAACGCCGTGGTTGTCGTGCAATAACTGATGCAGTTTGGTCCATTTTAGCGATGCCATAGAAAACTTTTTGGTCTTTTGCCCATCCATATAAGCATAAGTATAACAGTAGTAAGTGCGACAGAACAACAAACCCTAAAAATGAGAGTAGCCCCTCAGTTCGCTCCGCTGGGGATTGAACTAAGGGGCTACAGGGTTCTCGTTGTTCAGGAGCCAAGCAACGCTGCTTCGAGATCTCGCATCATGCATGCGATATCTCGTACGTCACTGTTGATCCGCTCGTTTAAGCCGACCTTTTCTTCCTCAGACAGGTCGGGGTGTTCGCAGAGTTTTCGCCAATCCTCCCAGGCACTTGTTCTTTCGAACAAGATATCGGCAGTGGCGCTGTGACGGTCGAGGAAGCCACGATCATCGTCAACCTCGTGCATGAGACGATCGAACGGATCGTCGTCTTCAACCTGGTGCACCGTACGGCCGCTCATGAGCCGAGAGTACTTCCTGCGCTGGCGCACTGTGATGGCGACGTAGCATCCGAGCGCGATGGCGCACTCCACCCAGATGATGAGCATTACAGCTCCAAATTCAGGCACGAAGATGCGTGTCGTTACCCCCAGTACCCCGAATACGATCATGAAGGCAATGATCGGTGCGTACGTTTGGTTCTGGGGTCCTCGTTTGGCGATTTCCAGCTCTTCTTCGCTGACATCGCCGACGAGCCAGGTGTACTTGTCGATGAACATCTCCCTCTCCTTTCTGTAGACGGAGGGATGAGAACTGTTATATATTACAATATTTATGTTAAAAAGTCAACAGATGACTGTAGTCGCGCAAGTGTTTTTTCTTGACCTAGTAGTGCTAGCGTATCGTTAAGCTGCGGGCTGAATGGTGCCCATGTGGTGGCGATGCGTACTAGGCTAAACAGGATGCCCGGTTTTTGGCCAGTGGTTTCTAGTAGTCCATTCAAAGTGTCTTGGATAGTTTCTGGTGACCAGTTTTCTAGGTTTTGGAACGCTTTATATGCTTGTTCTAGTAGCGCAATTGTTTCACTGTTTTCCAGTTTCTTTAGCTGCTTGTTTTCGGTTATGAGTGACATTTCGACGGTTGGTTCAGCAAAGAAATAGTCGGTCAGCTGCGGTAGGTCAGCTAGTGTTTTTAGGCGGTCCTGTGCAAGTAGCAGAACTTGTTTTTTATACCCTTCGTCGGAATTTGCAACTGATTCTGGCCAAAAGTTTTGAACGCGTTCGTACAGATCATCTAGGCTCAGCTCGCGAATAAACTGACCGTTCATCCAAATTAGGCGCTTTTCGTCGAATCGCGCACCGCTACGTTGGACACGGTCCAGGCTGAATTTCTCGATCAGTTCGCCACGTGTAAATACTTCTTGCTCTGTACCATCGTTCCACCCCATGCTGGCTAGGAAGTTGAGCATTGCTTCTGGCAGATAACCTTCATCACGGTAGTCGAGTATAGCCTTTGCACCGTCTCGCTTGCCGAGCTTTTTGTTACCCTGCTCGTTCATGATGTGCGGCACGTGAGCCAGTACCGGTGGTGTTATCTCTAGAGCCTCGTACAAGTTCAGGTATTTTGGCTGGCTACTAATGTATTCCAGGCCACGAATGACATGAGTTATTTCCATTTCGGCATCGTCGACGACATGTGCAAAGTTGTAGGTTGGCAGACCATCGCTTTTGAGAATAATGAAATCATCTACAGCGTCTTCGCCAGCGCTTAGTTCCCCCATGACAGCGTCTTGCCAGGTATAAGCTTTTGGTTCCGATAGAAAACGCAGTGGCATGCCAGGCTCCCAAGTGGGAGGATTTTCAGGGCGATAATCGCGGGCTAGAAACGGTCGTTTTTTGCTTTTGGCATCTTCGCGCAGTTCGTTCAGTTCGTCTGGGGTGCGTACGTCGGCGTAGGCGCGACCGCGCTCGATAAGTTTTTGTGCCCATTTCAGATAAACGTCGCGGCGTTCAGACTGGATATACGGACCGTAACTGCCACCGGCGTCTACACCTTCGTCCCACTCGATGCCGAGCCACCCGAGAGTTTCGTGCATGTACTCGACGGCACCTTCGATTTCCCTGGCCTGGTCTGTGTCTTCGATACGGAGGATAAATTTTCCATCGCTACCTGCTTGGCGTGCTAGTAGCCACGGGAAAAGTGCCGAACGGACGTTACCTGCGTGCAAGAAACCAGTAGGAGATGGGGCAAAACGAGTACGTACTGTCATATGAGGACATTATAGCAGATATTTACAGAGGTAGAGTATTGACAAAAAGCATAAGAGGTGATATAATGAAAAGATAAGTTCGACATGGGGACTTCCCGTCGAACTCGAACCTTTCCCTGCTACTCACCGCGAGTAGCACTGGACTGAGGAGTTTAAATGTTCGAGAAGATCAAGCGGAGCCCGGAAGCTATTGCATGCATCGCCTCTGCCCTCGCCTTTGTTGCACTGGGTGTTTTTACCGTCAAGGACATGATGGAGGCATTGGACAAGGGTGACGACTCCGGCACCATCGGCTCTGGTGTAGCTCTGGTGATAATTTCCGTCCTTTCGGTGACGTTTGTCGTCACAGGATGGAAAGCATTCCGCCGCGACAATACTTCAGACAACCGGTGACCTTATCGGTCACCTGGGGACTCCTCAGTCCCCACCCCCAGAGTTTTTAAATATTTAAAAGTTGTGGGAGTGGTATTACTACAAACTTGCAGCTATTTTTAGCAGCTGATCGTTGCTGAGTGGTGCGTCACCAGAGATGGTGTATAGGACGCCTTTATTGACCCAGGCGGCTTCGCCTTTAAAGGTATAGATAGTTAGTCCCTGCTGAGAGTTGGTGACGTATGCCTTGTCGGCAGCTCGGGCGACAACATTGTCGTAGACAGCCTGGGAGTCCCAGCTGCTCTTCTGTTCAGTCACGGTGTATTTGCCAGTGCCGCCGTTGGCGACAAAGTCGATAGCGACCTGTCCTGGCGCGTATGCAACTGGACCATCAAAACGGTAACCGTCTGGGTTGTAGTCTGGGAAACTAGCGCTAACGCCAGCCTGTGCGGCGGCGACTCGGACAGACAGTCCTGGCATGTTCAGGTAGGTAAAGTATCCGCCCAAGATCATGATGGCTAGAGATGCTGCACCGACAGTGAGGGCGCGTGGCTGACGTGACAATATCGACTGTTTACGGTGCTTGACTGGTTTTTTGCTGGTAGTGTCGACATTAGCTAGGCGCTCAGATATCAAATGCTCTTTTAGCGCGCGAGATGACAAAACTGGTGTGGCTGGTTCTTCTTTTTTCGCTACCTTGGCGTGTTTGTGAGCAACTATGGAGTGTGTTGCGCTAGGCTGTTCTTTAGGTACAGGTGCCGAAACAACCTTTGACTGGTGGATAGGCTGAGGGTGTGGGGCAAATTTGCTGATAGCTGGGCTTTTGGCGACCTGGCCCGGGCGGATCTGACGACGAGCGGCTCCAACCTGTGTTGGCACTGGTTTTTTCAGAACGTCACGACGAAGTGTAGTGCTTTTTTGTGTAACACGGTGGGCGCTTTTGGCGTGGTGAGTCTGGCGGGATTTTTGTACCGGCATAATGTCAGCCGACTTTATAGATTTAACATGGCTGGGTGCGGAGGTTGGTCGAGCTGGTACAGGCACAACAACGGGCTCGGGCGCAGCAACTGGTAGACCAGTTATGGCGTCATAAACTTTGCCATTGATAACGACAGTATTGCTCGACATAACTAGTACTCACCTTTATGTTTTAGAACCATTACCACTATGGTAGTCCAGTCT
>CBRAFJ010000071.1:0-4138 GCA_967755195.1 uncultured bacterium
CAGCCTGATCGGCCGCCAGATCACGAATCAGCTCCATGATGCCGATCACGTGGATCAGCTTCTTGATCGCCTCCTCGTTCTCCTTGTAGAGCGCGTCGTAGTAGGTGACGTTCTCCATCAGGACCATCTGCTTGCCCCGGAGCTCGGCGCCGACCTTGTCGATCTGCTTCTCGATGGACGTAACGTCCTCCATCAGCATCTCGATCATGGTCTTGCCGCGCCGGAACAAGCTGCGGAAACCTTCGGCCCACTTCTCGAACTTCTCGCGGACCTTGGGGTCCGATACGTCGTAGTCCTTCTGGACGCCACGCATCTGATCCTGCAGGTTCTTCATGAGCTGCGTGAGCTCGGGAATCTTGATCGGCTCCACCTCGTGGAGAAGGCGGTCGACCAGCGTGTTGATGTCCTTCAGGGCATCAAGCCCGTAGTTCATCATGATCTGCGGGTTGTCGAGCATCTCGGCGAGCAGCTTGGCTGCAAGCGCCTCAGCCTCGACCCGAGTCTCACCCCGCAGCAAGTCACTGCACGAGAGCTGCTGCCGCTGGACCGCGGAGCCCTGCTGGGCGATCGCGGCCAGCCCCGTGGAGAGGGGAGCGGAAGGTGTCGTCGGGATGACGAGCGCCTTCGAACCCTCGTCCACCTTCGGGAAGGCAATCTGCAGTTCGGTCATGGTTGGTTCCTTTCGGGTCAGCAGGTCAGCGGTAGCGCTGAGCCTGCAGAATCTGGGTCTTGACGGTGTAGCGGGTCAGATTGGACTTGCTACCTGCACGGCAACTTTCCAGCACGTACTCGCCGAAGTCCGCGATAGCCTGCTTGCCGGAGGCGAGCAGCTTTACGGGCTCTCGGTAGTAGCGCCGGTTGTTCTGTACATCCAGGTACTGCTTGAGGACATCTTCTACGCTCTCGAGATGACTCTCGAACGTCACGGCGTCCTCGGAACGGTTGGAACTGTACTTCGAGAAGTACTTTTCCATGTCCCGGCAGCAGTCCAGGATGGCTTGCTGGAGTTCGTAATCCTCAACCTGCTTGCGCAAGTTCAGGATATCCTCCAGATAACGCTTCGGGCCATCGGGTGAGGAGCGGAGCTTGATGCTCTCGGAATCCCTACCGTAAGCTCGACGACGCCACAGAACCACGCCAACAGCAGCCACCAACAGAGCGACCACTACACCGGCGCCGACCCAGATCGTCCCGGAGGAAGAACTAGAGTTGATGTCGGGTACGGCCACAGACTGCGGGTGAGCTGTTGTGTAGGCGTGGACGTTGCGTGTGAATGTCACGAGCGTCTCCTCGTTAGACGTGGAGACGCTCTCAGCCCGATTCATGAGGTCGTTGGCGACCCCATCGGGCATGATCATGGAGTAGGCGTAGGTGTCATCACCGATCGCGAGACCGATGATGTCGTCGTTACCGAGCTGCTCACCCAGGTTCTGGATGAACGAGTTCGGGTCCGAGATCTGCGCCGTCGATGGCACCATCACGAGGATGATGCCGTCTCCATCTTGCAGCTTGCTTTCGAGCCCCGAAGACGTGTTGCCGTCGGTACCGGGAACACCCGGGTCGACGAAAACCGACGCCTCCTGTAGCCCATCGACCACCTTGTTGAGGGAGTCGTCAGTAGTGCTTGCCGTCTGAACCGGCATAAAAGCCATTACTAGTCCAGCAATCGACAGGAAAATGTCGTTCACCGGTACCTCCTTCTTCTGGTTGGGAAGTGGTTGGGTAAAACTGAATGAAAACGTACAAACCAGGGGTTATTTTACCATTTTTGTGATATTTAGTCAATCATATTTCATTATATAAACTCTGTCATTTGGTATGATCAGGCATACCTCGTTATACTAAAGTTATGAAAATATTCTCGTGGAACGTAAACGGCATACGCGCCGTGGTCAAAAAAGGTGAGTTTCAGAAATTTATGGCCGAGTATCAGCCAGATATTTTGTGCTTGCAGGAAACCAAGGCAGAGCAAGGGCAGGCTGTCATCGACCTAAGTGGCTACGTCGAATACTGGAACAGTTCACGCACCAAAAAAGGTTACAGTGGCACGGCAATATTTACCCGCGAAACACCTATAGCCGTCATAAACGACATCCCCGAAGAGTTTGTTAAAAATGCCGGACTAGAGGCCGACAACTACGGTGAATCAAACCACGAAGGCCGCGTTATCGCCGCCGAGTTTCCAGAATTTTATGTCGTCACCGCATACACGCCAAACGCCAAGGATGACCTGACGCGTATACCGCTACGCCAAAAATGGGACGCGGCGTTAACCGCCTACTGCGCAGATCTGCAATCCAAAAAACCAGTCATCTACTGTGGTGACATGAATGTCGCACATACTCCAGATGACCTAGCCAACCCTAAACCAAACGTCGGCAAAAAAGGCTTCACAGCCGAAGAACGCAGCGGCTTCGACAACTGGCTGTCAGCTGGTTTTGTCGACACATTTCGCATGTTTACCCAAGGAAACGGTCACTACACATGGTGGAGTCATTTTGCGAAAAGCCGCGAGCGAAACGTCGGCTGGCGCATAGACTATTTCCTGGTATCAGAATCACTAAAAGCCAAGGTCAAAAAGGCCGAAATACACGCTCAGCAAATGGGTAGCGACCACTGTCCGATAAGTGTTGAAATGGACATGAAAATATGAGAGAAATCGAGGTAAAAGCCCGCATTGACGAAAAAAACAAACTACTAGAAGTCTTAAAAAGCCAAGGCGTTGAGCTGAGTGAACCGCTAAAGCATCATGACGTCGTTTATAGTCGCCCCGGTGCCGTAACTGCCGCGCCAGATGAAATCTGGTTGCGAGTCCGTACCGAAAACGACAAAACGGTCTATTTCACCCTTAAGAAACAAGTTAGTAGCCAGCTAGATAGTATAGAGCACGAAGTTACGGTGAGCAGTAGCGATGAAATAACCGCCATCATCAACCAACTAGGCTACGTACTATACAGCGACCTAACGAAAACTCGCCAAAAGGCGAAGGTAGGCGACGTAGAAATATGTCTGGACGAAATACCAGGGCTGGGTGTTTTTATAGAAGCTGAAAAACTATGCGATGACAATGTCGTCGGCAGCGCAGTCGAAGCAGAGTTATGGGAACTACTAAACAAGTTTGGCGTTACTCAAAACGACCAGGAAACTAACGGTTACGACGTTCTGGTACGAAAACAGCAGGGCTTAGAATAGGCTAAAATGCACGAATACTGGCTCAGACAAGCCGACAATAAGCCGTTATTTCCAGATATAGCCTGGAACAAACCCGAGCAGCGCGCCCACGCCGGGCGGCTGGCGGTTATCGGCGGCAACAAGCTAGGATTTGTGGCTATTCGTGATGCCTATGAGGTAGCTGACAAGCTAGGGGCAGGGCAGATCCGTGCCATACTGCCCGATGTTCTAAAGCGCGCCGTTCCTGCCAGTGTCAGTGACGCTATATTTTTACCCAGCAACCCGTCAGGTGGATTTAGTCGCGAAGCACTGCCAGAATTCCACGCTGCTTGCGAGTGGGCTGATGTCTGTCTGCTAGTCGGTGACGCCGGGCGCAACAGCGAAACCGCCATGGCGTTTGAGTCATTGTTCGACGTTGCCGGACAGCTAGTTGTGACTCGTGATGCAGTCGACCTACTAATGCCTGCTATGAACCGACTGGTCGACCTTCAAAACACGACTCTAGTGGTGTCATTTGCCCAGCTGCAAAAGATATTTCAAACAGTTTATTATCCGCGTATGCTCAGTTTTTCGATGCAGCTAATGCAACTAGTCGAGACTCTGCACAAATTCACCATAACCTACCCAGTAACCATAGTGACCTTTCATCACAACCAGCTGGTGGTTGCGCACGACGGCCAGGTAGTAACACACGAGTTTGATCAGCCGATGGATATTTGGCGGGGAATTACCGCAGCTCGCGCCAGTAGTTATCTGTTGTGGAATCGTACAAAACCGCTCGAAGCCATCACAACAAGCTTTACGGACGCAAACTAGGAGCGTACGATGAGTTCAATATGGAGCGGAGACAGCCACCACAGGCCTGTCCTAAGGTAGTTAGTTGCCTAGGAGAGAACGGGCGACACCTAAACACTTGTTTAGAGGGGCCCAGAGCGGAGAAATATGTAAACAAATCGCCGCTTATACC
>CBRAFJ010000072.1:0-4069 GCA_967755195.1 uncultured bacterium
AACACCTACCACCCCTCCGCTAGGACAATTATCCAGATCAAAAACAAAGCTATAAGGATAGTTCGAGCTTCCGTACATCGCAATATACCTGCCATCATCAGTTATCGAATACTGAAAACTCGGATCCTGGCCGACGCCCCATGACCCACGAGGGTTTGAGAACTTGAATAACTCGTCCGCCTCCGTGTCGTAGCGATAAAAACCGCCACTAGCGAGAATTGCTAGCCAGCGCCCATTCGGCGACATGCCTATAGTAGAAATTGGCACAATAGCTTCCGTACTTCCGGGCCATTTTACCCCCACCGACATAGCATTAGGAAAATAAGCAATTCCACTACCAGTACCTCCAATTTTGAAGCCCTGGGTGGTGTCGTAGTAGACTAGTCTCCCTGGATAACCCGATGTCCGTACGAACATCTTTGTTGTGTTTGGTACTGCCAGATTGATATACCCAGACCGTAAATAATTGCCGAAAAACCTTTGCATATAGCCACCACCTACGTTGCCGTATGGCAAACTAACGACACATGTGCTAGTTTGAGTTGTCGGTAAACTGGGGTCGATGTAGTATTGAACGCTAATTGTCTGATCGATGCACTTTTTCGAAAATTGCTCACTGTCGGTCGGAGTATAGGAATACTCGCCTTTGTCCACCCAGTAGTCAGCAGCCTGAACTGTGCCTGTTAAAAATATGAAGCTACCAAGTAGAGATAAAATGACTACGGTAAGCAATTTCGTCTTTTTCATGTTCTCAGGTTTACACTAGAGCACACGAAAGAGCATGAAATTTTGATTAACTTTTAGATGATTTCTAGTAAATTTATGCGGTCAACGAAACTTATGTGATTTACTGCGCTTCTGGAAAGTACATTTTAAGAGCATCGCCGCCACAGCTAACCCGGGGATGATCAAGTTTAGACTGCGAAGTTGGACTCTTGTAGTAAATCGAACATCCGATACCACTAATGCCTAGCCCTTTTAGCCCAACATAGTATCCCTCGTCATATTCGCTGTAGCCCCGATCTTTAGTTGTAGCGCCTAAGATTTCTGTCGTATAACTTTCGAGCACATCCAATGACGCGCTGCTAGAACCCTCAAATCCAACCGAAAGTAAACATGTGCCTGCCTCACCCATATAGAACTTCGCATTAGGCTTATCGCAAGACTTCTCAATCTTCCACTCTTCCCCATTTGCACTCAGTTTTTCACGCAAGTTCTCCAACCTACGCTCCACTTCAGTGAATCGTGCTCGGTCCTGTTTGACAGCAAAATCACGCTTTTCCTTCACGATAAGCGCCGTCAGTACTCCAAAAACCACCACAGCCGCCAAGATCGCAATCATAACAGCCGACTTACTAACTTTTGCCTGTTTCTTTACTGCCTTTTTCGCAACCTTGGGTTTAGTCGTCTTTTTAGTCATATGGTTCGAAGTATATACCCATCCCGTGAAAAACGTAAGCGTTATAAAATGCTCAGAACAACAAAATCACCGTGAAAACATTTACCTTTTCACGGTGATTTATATCTGTTATTTCAGATTATTTGTTGTTGTAGCGCTCGATGCACTCGCGGATGACTTTTTTGGCTTCTTCGGCATCACCCCAGCCCATCACTTTTGTACTGCCAGGCTTTTTTAGGTCCTTGTAGTGTGTAAAGTGGTGTTCGATCTTTTGGCGCCAGCGGGCGTGTAGGTCGTCTAGGCTAGTGATGGCATCGTCAGTGTTTCGGTCGTCGGCTGGTACACAGATGATCTTGTCATCAACTTCACCGTCGTCCTCGAACTTCAGCACACCGATAACAGTTGCTTCTAGGAACACGCCAGTAGGAATAGGGTCGTTAGTTAGGACTAGTGTGTCTAGTTCATCCCCGTCCTCGTCCAATGTCTGAGGTATAAAACCATAGTTAACTGGCTTGGCAAAAATGCTCGGTTCAACACGGTCTAGCTGAAAGGCAGCGACCTTTCGATTCCATTCGATTTTCAGGGTTGACCACTTTGGGATCTCGACAACAGTATTTATAACACCAGCGTCGACATCACCAGGCGTCAGGACTTGGTTAAAGTCAGGCATGTTTAACTCCTTTTACTTAGATATCTTAGTTGCTACTAGTGTAACAGTTTTTAGTTATAATGAGGTCAGTATGCAGCCAACTCCTAAACTTATCCTACCGACCGAATACGTCGCTGACGCCATCAAATCTATTCGTCTGGCAAAAAGCCGCATCTGTGTGTTGACACTGGTTCTAGTCGAAGACGATGCCACCATGTTACTCATAGAAGAACTCCGGCTAGCCGCCGAACGCGGAGTCAAAGTGTCCATCGGTGCCGACGCCTTCACCTACACTGAACTACGCGGATCTTTCATACCAACTACCCATCGCAGCAGACGGTACCGTGACGCCAGTAACCTGAAAAAGCGCTTGGAAAAAGCTGGGGCTCATTTCACCTGGCTGGGTCGCCTCAGCACTATTTTTGTTTCAGGCCGTACGCATGTCAAATGGTGCATAGTCGACGATATAGTCTACAGTTTCGGTGGTGTTAACCTCGACAGCGAGAGCTTTACCTACACAGACTACATGTTCCGGGTTCAAAACGAAGCTCTAGCCGACCGGCTCAACGCAGAGCATGAACGCATCATTCGTGCCGACAAGAGCGGCCACGCGTACCGATCGCTGCGTTTTGGCGACGATGACAACATGGTGTTGATAGACGGCGGATTCCTAGGAGACTCTATCATCTACCGCCGCGCCTGCAAGCTCGCTGAGCAAGCGGAAAAGATTGTTTACGTTTCCCAATACCATCCAGCTGGTCGACTAGCTCGAATACTGAAAAAGAAGGGTGCCGACCTGTATTTTAACCAGCACAGCAACTCTGGCACGCTCAATGCCCTTATCATCAGTTTTGGCATAAAAGTCATGGGTAATGTATCTAAATACGACCGTACAGCATACCTGCACTCAAAGTTCATGATATTCACTATGGGTGATGGTAGCAAAGTGGCCATAACCGGCTCTCATAACTTCGCTGGCGCCGGTGTTATCCTCGGCACGAGGGAGGTTGCTCTAGAAACCAGCAACAAAAAGATAATCCGCCAGCTAGAACGGTTTTTCAAGGATTACGTAAAG
The DNA here is from genome assembly GCA_967755195.1 of uncultured bacterium. Lineage (GTDB taxonomy): Bacteria > Patescibacteriota > Saccharimonadia > Saccharimonadales > Saccharimonadaceae > CBRAFJ01. The sequence continues at coordinate 3,124 of CBRAFJ010000072.1, forward strand.
TAACGGGACTTTTCCCAAGGCGTTACTGTACAATTGGACAAGAAATGTTGATCATAGGACACCGCGGTTCCCGAGGAACCAAACCAGAAAATACGATCGCCGGGCTGCGCGAAGCCATCAAAGCCGATGCTGACATGATAGAGTTTGACGTCAGGTTAACCCGCGACGGCATACCAGTACTGAACCATGACTTCCGACTAAACGGTACCCGCAAACGAGACCTCGCGTTTGTACGACGCTACACTCTGACTGAACTCCAGAAACGAACTGCCGGCACTGCATACCCTGTAACAACCCTAGATGCTGCTCTGAAAGAATGTTTCGGCAAGATCTACCTGAACATCGAGCTAAAAGAAACTAGCGCTGTCAAAGCAACGCTAGCCGTCATAGAAAAATACGCTCGTGACAAAAAGGACTGGGACAGTCTACTGATAAGTTCGTTCAAGCCCTTGGCGCTGCGCGCAGTACGGCGACGCGCTCCACATGCAGCACTGGGTATGTTGCATCATCGCAACCCGCTAGCTTTTTTGGGTTGGCACCGTATGTTGAACCTGTCTGCAGTAGGCTTTCACCGTCTATACATTAGTGGCCTAGCCCTAGAGGTCTGTAAGCGCCTAGGTCTGTTTACTTATGCATACACCGTAAACCGCGAAGCAGCTGCCCGCAAACTAGGCGAACGAGGCATCGACGGCATCGTTACCGACTACCCTGCGCAGATGCGAAAAGACCTAGGTATAGGTCTTTAAACCGCTGCTAAACGTCAACTACTTTGCCGTCTAGATACTCTCGTATTTTGAGAGCCGCGGTCGCGCCTTCGCCAACTGCACTAGCAATCTGCATAGTTGCGCCACTGTGAACATCGCCACTAACGAAAACTCCAGGCATAGTTGTCTGCAGGTTGCCGTCTGATTTTATAAAACCGTGCTCGTCGAGCTCAACAGAGCTG
>CBRAFJ010000073.1:0-3937 GCA_967755195.1 uncultured bacterium
ACTAGGTTCGCCACATAGACACACTTTGCCTTGGTTCGCTGGAGTGCTTCACCCACTCCAGGCACCACTAGAGCTGGAGCCAGGCTGCCATATAGGTTACCAGGCGCAACAACCACAACATCGGCATTCAAAATCGCCTGGATCGCTCGCGGGTTAGCAAGAGCCTCGGGCTCTAACCAGATACGAGGTTTTTTGGCTATAGCTGTATACGATATAGCCGACTCGCCCTTCACGGGACGACCATCTTCACCATCGGCACAGAGAGTAACATTGCTCAGCGTCATAGGCTCGACGCGACCGGATATGTTAAGTACTTCCGAAGCCAGTTCAACTGCCTCTGCAAAACTACCAGTCATTTTCTCTAGAGCAGTCAAAAACAGATTGCCAAACGCATGTCCTTTTAGCGTGCCTTCGTCAAAACGGTAGTTGAACAGGTCACGCACCTTCTCGTGGCTACTCAGGGCAACCAGGCACTGTCTAACGTCTCCGGGTGGTAAAACACCTAGCTCGTCACGCAACTGCCCCGTCGAACCACCGTCATCCGCCATATTGACCAGAGCTGTTATATCGGACGCATAGTGCTTCAGGCCGCTAAGCAACGTAAAACTACCTGTACCGCCACCGATCACGACAAAAGATGCCCCAGGTGTTGTCCGTGCTGCCTGTTTTTTCACCCTACAGTCCTCGCATTTTTTTAACGAGTCCTGCGTACCAGACACCACTCGGTCGAACAGTTCGCTTTAGGTCGTTGTCGTAATCTATTTCGACCAGGCCAAAGCGCGGCCAGCGTCCATAGGCCCATTCAAAGTTATCAAACAGACTCCAGTGAAGATACCCAATGACATCAACCCCATCCTGGATAGCACCGTGGATGGACGCCAGGCTGGTCGCTATCCACCATTTGCGGTGTTCGTCCTTGCGGTCAGCCACGCCAGACTCTGTTACTAGGATCGGTTTTTTCCATTTACCTAGTCGCTTTAACACTAGTCGTAAATCTTCTGGGCGCATCTCCCAACCCAGGTCGTTCAGCTTGTCGTGCTCGTTTTCTATTTTTAGACCCACATGACGGTCGGAAAAATAATAGTTAACCCCCAAAAAATCGCATTTGCGGCGAACATATCGAACTACCAGGTCGTCACGCAACAAAAAGTCACCGCGAACCGCCCATTTCGTCAATTTTCGATCATCCCCCGCCCTTACCCAGGGATATGATTTGGTGAAGCCTACTTTTAGACGCCGGCTCTTTTTGTGCGCGTAACTGTAGATGTCTTTGTGGGCTTTTAGCAGATTCCGATACACCCAAAAAGCTTTCCAGTACGAGTGCTGTTGCGGCGGGTGGTCCAGAGTGATGTAGCCGTGCGACACAACAGTGTCAGGCTCGTTGATGCTAGTTATATAACGGATATCCTGATGAAATTCGTCGATGATTTTTTCGGCAAAACGCGTGAAGTATTTGACGTTGCTAGAATGTTCAAAACCGCCTTTGTCGGCAAACCAAACTGGTGTCGTCCAATGGTAAAGCGTCGGTAGCGGTTCCATACCGCGTTTTTTTATCTCGCGTATGTAGTCACGGTAGTAGTTGATAGCTTCGATGTTCCAAACACCTTCTTCGGGCTCTATTCTGGACCATTCTATACTGAAGCGAAAAGCGTTCAGGTTTAGCTTTTCGGCGATAGCTAGGTCAAGTTTGTAGCGACTGTAGTGGTCGATGGCTACGCCAGAAACATAGTTGTCTGGATCCATTGCTAGTGGCTTCACGTAGTCCCAGTCAGGCAGATCTGCCAATTTGTATTCGGCTGCATGGGCCAAACTTTTGGTATTTTCCAGCTCCCAAACAGACCAGTTGTTGTGGTTGTTGCCCTCGACTTGGTGCGCGCTTGTAGCCGCACCCCACATGAATCTATGCGGGAATTTTTGCTGCATATCCATCTATTATACCGAAAACAAATTTGCCGTCAGGTTAGTACGCCGCAGAGGCGTCTAAATATCCCTGATGGGGTTTATCAGTTCTAGACCGACAACACCATAGGTCTTGTCAGTCTCAAATTTGTACTCGACTATGTGTTCAGCCAGGAAATAGTCACCGGTTGCAACGTCTTTGTAGTACAGCTCAGCTTTTTTGTAGCTGTCGTGGTTTGGGCGTTTACCGCGGTAGAGCCTGAAATCGTGCTGCCCACCCGGCCCTAGACGATAGTCGAGTTCGACTTTTTGGCCAAGTAGCACGAATTTGTCTAGTTCGACATCGCGCTGTGAGTTGTTGCGGATAGCCGCCCATATTTCCATGTCGCCGTGCTCGTTCCAGTCATATTTGACATGTGCCACACTGGCGATCGGTATCTGCTTTACACCACTTTCGTTATGTAGACCAGTACTAGAGGCTGCTTCGCGTTTTGCCTGACGCTCTTCGGCAAAATCAGCCGTTGGCGCATCGTTATCCCAGTTGTTGTCTGGGTTTTGCGGCTTTGGTTCTTCGAAAGCCGGCTTGCCCAGCAGTAGGTTTTTTAGTATTCCCACTTAGTACCCCATGGCGCCGATGATCAGCCCCATCACCAGTAGTGTTACCAGTTCGTGCGAAACGTTCAATAGTGTCAGCTTTTTGCGTCGCCCCTCAAAAGTATCGTGCATGAAAAAGCGTGTTGCCACAAAGCCTAGCCATAGCCAAAATGCAGCCCTCAATGCTTCGTGCATGAAACTGTTTTGGAAAAAAGCGTTACTAACAAACGTGACGCCAGCCAGTATATATGCTGTTAGCAGAGACCCTAGAAATACCAGGAAATAAGTTAGTGCCATTTTAGCCCCCGAAAAGTTCGGATCGTCCTTTGTCATATCGACTTTGGCAAGTTTAGCCCATTTTTTGCCAAACACGCCAGGTGAGTACCAGATGCTACCGACAACCATCGCCGACAGTCCTGCCAGTAGTACGGCGAGAAAGTTAATTGATACCTCCATATGTCCCTCCTCAGTTATATGCTGCTAGTATGCACTCAGGCCCAGCGCTTTTCAAGTTCGCACGCTATACACTAACAGCGTCTTCGCCAAATAGTTTCTGTAGGCGCATAACGATGGATTTGTCGTGCCGGCCAAGTTTTTCAGACAGCTTCTTCACATCGTCACCATTTTGAAAGCGCTCCGACAGCAACGCGTCGTCAGCAGCAGTCCATGGCTTGTAGGCATTTGGATGTTTTTCGCGCATTTTTTCCAGCCGCTCGTTCCAGGTACTGGCTTTTTTCTGCTTGGATGTTTTTTCGCGTTTTTTAGCGTTATCACGTAGACCAGCGTATTTTTTGGCTGCTACCTGGGATCGGTGTCGTAGCTCTTCGTCTATAGCCAGAGCATCTGGACTGACCTGCAGTGCCATTTTGTTGATGCCCAGTAGGCTCAGGCTGTCCAAACGTTTCACACGTGACAACGCAACGTAACCCATACCCTCGACGAATGCTTTGCGCAGGTCAACCCTTGCTGCGTCCAGTGTCATTCCCTGGCTCTTGTGGACAGTTATCGCCCAGGCTAGACGAAGCGGGATTTGGCTCAGCCCAGCCCGTTTTTTGTCGCCGTCACGCAGCTCCCAGCTTTCCGGTTGCATGGTAACTGTCCGGCCATTTCTAAACTCGACTATTGGGTAGTCGCTAGCCTTTTCAAAACCGGTCACAATACCTAGACTGCCGTTAACATATTTGCGCTCGCTGCTATTTTTTATCGCCATAACTAGAGCGCCTTTTTTCAACGCCAAACGCTCCTGTGCCAGACATGACCGCTTCAAGCTGGCGACGTAGTTTTCGCTGCCAGTAGTTGTCATGTCGTAGTAGTGCATGTCGCCTTTTAGTTCGCGTATGCGACGTTGGTTGATAACATCGACATCTATATTCGTCGTGTGAAGTTCGGTGATATTGTCGTCTGTCAGATGTGTACCAACGCGGTCTATTAGTGCTTCTGCATG
>CBRAFJ010000074.1:0-3749 GCA_967755195.1 uncultured bacterium
CACTGCTGAGTTAGTTGCCAAGTCTTTTGCATCATAATTGTGCTTATTGAAGCTCAACTAGGGCTACTCAAAAAGTCCTCGGACTATTTTCGTCGGTTTATACGACCGCTCTTACTCTTAGCCTTGCGGATAAAGCGCCAGATGTAGAGCGCGGCTACAGCGACAAGTATTAGAACGGTTAGAATGAACCAGAGTGGTAGGTACCAAAAGTGTATGGTTTTGACTATTTCCTTGGTCGGGTTGCCGTTCTGTCCATAGAAAAGATCGAGGGTAGCGGTATAACGTCCAGGCCAGAGGAAAGGTTCTGTACATTCAGTTGTTTTCGATCGTTCGCCGTTCAGAGCAACCTCAGACTCCTCTGTCTCAATACAAGATGTAAATGTACGTGTCTGTCCGATAAGTGCCAGTGCGCTACTCGGGTTCAATTTGTCTATGGTAATCTCTTTGCCGATAAACATGTGTTTCAGAGTTATTTGCCCTACTGGAGCCTCGGTAACGTTACCTTTGTTCTCTAGGGTAAACGCCATGTTTTGCGGCTTTTTGGTGGTTATAAACGTGTACTTCTTTGCGGTTTTATCATAAGCGCCAAACTTTTTCAGCTGCAGGTCTTCGTTAACCTTACCTGGTATGTTCGTAAAAACCAGCGTTACACCGGAAGCGCTCAGACCGACGTTACCACCCTGTCCAGAGGTCGACGAGTAAACTATAGCGCTGTAGTAACTACCTGCACCATGTCCAGCAGGTATAGCCACACTCATATCTAACGACTTGCTACTTTTCGGAGGGATGGTTACAGTTTTTGGTACTGACAAGAATGGCTTCAGTGACCATGTTGTCTGTGGTACGTCTTCTGCCAAGAAAAGTTTCGGCGTGCCGCCGTCGTCTGTGAAAGTAAAGTCAACCACACGAAGCGTTAGGTTTAGCGTGTCGGACGCATCTAGGTTACGAATGGTCAGTTTATCATTTATTGATTTTCCAGGTTCAACCACATAGTTCTTTTTTGGCACTATACTCAGTGATGCCGAGTCGGCTAACACAGTCGGTGCGTATGCGGCAACAGTTACCATAACCGCTAGCGCGGCTAAAACGACGCTTTTAAATCGCTTCATCTTTCTCTTTTCCCCTACACTTTTTACTCTAGTTTAAGTATTAGCAGTATTGTAGCATCAGAACTGACCGCTGGCTACATAGGTCAACGTTGTTGTATAGACACCAGCCGGCAAACTTTCTGCAACATTCACGACATAGCTGACCGTAAATTTTCGTATCAGACTGACATTTGGCGAATAAGCCACTACATCTCCCGACACGTATTTGTACATATTCGGCGTATCATACCCTGGAGCCGGAATGGCGTTCAGGAACACACCTTCTGGATCGTTACCGACAGCTGGATAGTCGTTAGCAACCAAATTTATGCCGAACTGGTTTGTTCCCGGAGTACTAGGCTTTGGAGTTGCAGAGCCGTTAATAACATTTGTACGCGCAGCTAGCGGTGTTCCGTTCGCCGTTATGACAAACCCGCCGGATGCATTTGTACCAACTGCCATCTGGGTCTGGGCTATCACCGGGTTCAGCGGATCTAGCTGGCCCATGTGGGTATAAAAGTTATCGTTCGTACTAGAGCAGTCTTCGGCTACCTCCTCCGCCATACAGAACACCAGCATAGGCGGAACCTGGGTTTCTATAACTATACCTGATGTCACTTGTGCCCTTAGTGAGCCAAAGTCTATATGTGGGCCACTCGCATCTAGCGTCCCGTGTGTAGTCATACGCAGAGCAAATGCCTTATCTTTTACAATCGGATTTATTACGTTCGTAAATGTATATGTAGAGCCGGTACTAGTGACGACTCCTGGCGTACGCGTTAACACCGTATGATTAGCGCTCTGCGGTGATATAGAAAAGCCTGTCTCGCCAGTTTGGTCTGCTAATGTTGCGCCAGAAACATCAAGGCCAGCAGGTGGCACGCATGGGTCTTCTGGTATTGGGCTCATACAGAACAACAAGTCAACCGACCCAACCGGGTCCGGACTGACATAACGAAAGGATAGTTTATATGTAGTCGACACGCCCGGGTCGACGCTGTACATCAACAAACTGCGTTCTTGCAAGCGAGTCGCTGAGGCTGGTGCTACAAATATAAATAGTAGAAGTATCAAAGCTAATAGTTCTTCGGTCCACAAATGGCGCGTCGAAAACACCAGCGAATGTAGTCGTAGCGTCCACCTGTTGTGCATACCTGTTATTGTACTAGAAACCGTAAGGTATACGTAACTACCGGCCATAATAAAATAACCGGCCATTTCTGACCGGTTATTTCAGTTAGCTACTTCAGTATTTTCTAGTACTGAGGAGAAGCTATGTAGTTAACCTTGGTAGTGTAAATACCTGCAGGTGTTGTTGCTGCAATGTTAGCTATGTAGTTAACCTTGCCTGTCACACAGTCAACAACCTGTGAGCTTTCAGTTGCCATAGGTACAGGAATTGCACTTGATGTTTCATCAAAAGCAAATGAAGTGTTAACTGTACCGTACTCATCGTTAATAACACCCGTACCACCGTCGTACTCAGCGCCTGGGACAAGCGGGTATAGACGTGGTGCATGATAGCTCGGGTTAGATCCAACATCGGTTGCAACTGAAGCATGAATGCCACTAGTTGTGTTGTCGTCAGCGTTTTCAAATATGTCAGCGCCCGTACGTTCAACGCCGTAGTTAACATGGTAACCTGCTACATCATTGACTGCATCCGGTGGATTACTTATGTCGAGGTCAACTGTTGCACTAGTGCCGTTGTCAAACGCTATACCAAACTGCTCCATACCTGGTGTTGGCTCTCCAGCCTCACCGTCGCCAGGATTGGACCCATAGATGGCATCAATCTTGTCTCCAACAGTGTTGCTCAGCGTTACTCCAGAGTAGTAGACTGTTGCACCAGCACTAGAGTTAGAACTCAGACGCCAGTAGCTGTGCGTACTGTATGTGGTGTCAGTCTCTAGCGAGAACTCACCTAACTCGTCACCTAGTAGTAGGCGGTTACGCTCTGTTACGCCTGTTGCGGAAGTCATTGCGCCAAGTACTGGATCACATGTACCGTGAGAGTCGTTACCATTTGCGGACTTTAGCTGACTCTGGACACCAGCAGTGCCACCGTCGGTGTCTGTGCTGTCTAGTGTATATGGATCAACAGTACCAACTGAGAAGTCCATGGTTTCCAATACCTTTGTGGTTATCTGGATACCTTGGTTCATTACGTTAGCCACCGTAACGCCGCCGTCGATGACTGAACCGCCATCCTCGTAGGTGTTAATACGTACGAAGAATTCGTCGGCGCCTGGGTTAGTAATGTAGTTAGTGTCAGTACCGAAGAAAACAACTTTTACTTCAGTACCAGCAAGTAGACCTTGCCCAAGGCCTGTGTGTGTCAGACGAATCTGGTTGTCTGTGCCTGTTGACTCTTCGTCTCCTTCGACACCAAATTGCGCCTCTTCGACAGTCATGCCCCAGTCATCACTAGATACCCAAGTGCCTCCACTTTTGTACATAACGATAAAGTTTGTACCTGTCGAGTTAGCGGCTGGGATACTAGTTACTAAGCCGGCGGCAGTATCAACATAAGTAGACAGTGCCGCTTGCTCGATTTGTGTCGGACTAGCTGCGATAACCTCTAGGTCACTGTGGAACAGTGCGTCCTGGGTTGACCCGTTGTCATTACGTGTCGCCGCTGGAGCTGCACCTGCCCAGCCG
>CBRAFJ010000075.1:0-3728 GCA_967755195.1 uncultured bacterium
AAATGGTTGATATCTGACGCACCTTGCTGGTAGACACCGAAGCCGTTCGTGACGCCAGCGCCACTCTGTGCCGCAACCAACAGACCGTACGCGTTTGTGATGGCTCCGGCTACAACACTTGGTGTCGCTGCCTGCAAGGCAATAGCATTCGTGATAGTACCCGCCCCAGCACTTGTCACACCACCCTGAGCACCAATTGCGTTGCTGATGCCGCCTGAGCTGGAGTTTTGAACCTGTCCGACAACACCGACTCCAGCACCGAGCGTCGCAGCCCCCGCATTGTTGGCGACTCCCTGCAAGCCGTACATAAATGTATTGGCGTTAAGGTTTGCAGACGCAGATGTAGCAATCGAGTATATACCCGCATATGAAGTCGCTGCCCCAGGAGCAGAAGAAGGGTTAGCGGTGAGGCCAAAGTATGAGCTAACATTGGCGCCGCTGTTTGCAGTAAGAGTCTCTGCAACGTGCAGCTTGTACGATGGCGCGGTCCCGATACCTACACGGTCAGTAGTGGCGTTTACGGTAAGGGTATTGGTATCAACAGCGAGGTCCCCGGTAACATTCGTATTCTTCAGCAGTTCAATCGTTCCAGCAGGCTGGATAAGGAAGTTACCCGATCCGTTCACCTGACCGCCGTAGACCGTACCGGTTCCTGCGTCATTGATCGATCCGTTGCCAAGCGTGTTATCCGCAATATAGTTCGTATCTGAAGTAGCATCAACGACGTTGATGGCGTAACACGTAGTTGTGCACGAGCTATCGGTGATGAAGTTGTTCGTCACTTGGTTTGAATCCGCAGCAGTCAGGTAGATCGCGTTGTTGGTTGTTGTGCCACCGCTACTAACGATTGAGTTGCCGGTAATGATGTTTGAAGCTGTGTTTACATACACGCCAGCGACAGCCTGAAACTGGAAGGTATTACCTGAAACAACATTTCCTCCTGATGACAAGACGACGCCGTAGCTTCCGCCAGCGAAGTTGTTACCTGTGATAGAGACTGCTTGCGACCCACCAGTCAGCCAAACACCGCCACCTCCACCAACGCTTGTGTTGTTTGAAATCGTACTGTGAGCGCTGTTGTTGAGAGCAAATGAGTAGTTCCTATAGGTTTGAGCTGTAACTCCCGTTATGCGGATGCCGGGACGTGAGCCAGCAACGTTACCCAGCGCCACAGCGGTAACACCGTACTGGTTGCCGGAAGAGTTGTTGGCGCTGTTTCCATCGAGCGAGAGGTTTGAAACGGTGATATTTGTACCCGTAGTTTGATCTGTGTTGGTGATGCTGTTGATATCGGCATTGTGACTGTTCTTAATCTTGATGAGCGTTCCCTTGCCAGCACCTGTTAGCGTGACGTTGTTGGGGATATTGATGCTACCGTCAACGATGTACGTACCTTCCATCAGGTACACTGTTCCGCCACCCGTGAGATCATCGAGGGCGTCGTTGATAACCGTCTGAGCGCTCGTGGTACTTGCGTTGACATAGTCTGCCGCGTCGTAATTCATACTGGCCGCTGCACCGCTTGCTCCGCCACTGGCGCTCGTAGCAACGATCCTAGTTGCAGTCGTGCGATCGGCCTGCCACTTACCGTTCGCGTACGTTAGAAGTTGCTTGGTAGTTGTGTCGTAGTAGAGCATGCCTTCGGTTGGGCTGCCTGGACGTGATGCAGTGTTACCACCAGTTAGCGTGAGTGATTGGCTGGCTGCTACAACGACGTTCTTGTTGAGGTTGATAGCAGTTGCATTAGTTGTTCCTATATTAAGAACAGCTGCGGTGGCGGTGTCGAGGAGTGGTGTCGTAATACTGGTGTCAGCCCGGCCGGTACCTGAGATCCAGAAGTTACTGGTGGTTTGCACGCCGGCGATCTGGTTCTGGATGTAGCTAGCCGCTGTACCGGTCGCGAAGCCACAGGCTGCACTGGCCTGTAAACAGAAGGTGCCGTCAGCGTCTGGCAGGGTCCAGGTACGGTTAGCAGTCAGGTCGTTGACGCCGTTTGTGATGGTGCCGGTGAAGCTCGAGCCAGCTTGGCTCGTGACGCTCAGTTTGAGCGTGTCGTCGGTGGCAGTCGAGGTCAGGACGGTCAGACTGCCTGTGATGTTGGTGTTTTTCATGAGTTCGATGGTGCCAGCTGGTTGGACTACGTAGTTACCGGAGCTGTTAACCTGACCGCCAAAGACAGTGCCGGTGCCGTTGTTGTTGATCGAGCCGGTGCCAAGTATGTTGTCGGCAAGATAGTTAGTATCAGAGCTAAAGTTGATGATGTTTATGGCGTAGTTATCAGTTGTAGCACTTGTGTCGGTGATGCTGTTGCTAGTGATGAGGTTTGAGTCAGTCGTGCTATTCAAGTAGATACCGTTGTTAAATGAGGCTCCGCCACTGTCATGGATTCTGTTGCCGGTGATGGTGTTGGTGTTCGAGTTGGAGGCAAGCGTAATACCATATGTACCGTTACCTTGAGCGGTGTTGCCGCTGATAGCGTTATTTGAGCCGGCGGATACGTAGATGCCGTAGTTAGTGTTAGTGTAGCTCGTGTTACCGGTCATGGTGTTGCCATTGGAACCGGAGACTAGCTCGATACCAGCGATTGAGTTGCTATCAGCCGCGTTACTAGTAAGAGTGTTGTTTGAGCTGGCAGATAGGTAGATACCGCTCGTACCGTTACTACGGGTAGTGTTGCTAGTAAGTGCGTTGTTGATGGAGGTGGTGGATAGTGAAATACCAGCGGCAGTGTTACTTTGAGTGTTATTGCTAGTGATAGTGTTGTTATTGGAGTTCGAGAGCAGTTCAATACCGTTGCCACCGTTACCCCTGGCGGTGTTGCCGCTGATAGCGTTCGAAACAGAGCTAGAGGAGAGTGACATACCAGAGCCGGTGTTACCGGTGAGAGTGTTACCCGTGAGAGTGTTACCGGCATTTGAGCTCATATATATGCCAGAGGCACCGTTACCCTGAGCCGTGTTACCCGTAACGGTGTTTTCGTTGGTGAACAACTCGATACCATTGCTTACGTTACCCTGAGTTGTGTTGCCGGTGATGGTGTTATAGGCAGAGCTGGAGGATAGATAGATGCCGCTAGTACCGTTACCCTGAGCCGTGTTGCCAGTGATGGTGTTGTTCGCGGAGCTTGTGGTCAAGAAGACGCCGTGTTGATCATTTCCAAGGGTGCTGGTGCCGGTGATGGTGTTGTTGGAGCTTGAGACAAGAGAGATGCCGTATCCGCCCTGCCAGTTGTTAGCCCATACGTTACTGATCTTGGCGCCTTGCACGGCACTTGCGCCAGTTCCACTACCCATGCCGTTGAGACCTATGCCACGCATAGTACCGGTCGTCTGGTTGCCATCATTACCATCAAGTCGCAGATCCTGAATAGTCACACCAGTACCAGCTCCACCTGTGGTGGTGTTGGTGATGGCGCTGTAAGTACCGTTCTGAGTGTTCGGAATAGTGATGAGCGTACCAGCGCCGCTACCAGCGAGAGTAGTGTTGTTCGGAACGGAGATGCTTCCAGTGATCGTAACCGTACCTGCCATGATGTAGACCTTGCCGCCAGCTGCTGCAGATAGTGCGGTGTTAATGAGGGTTTGGTCGGCGGTACCGGTGAGAACGACATCTGCTGAGTCTTTGGCTGTTTGGCTAGCATTACTTGGGGCGATGATCTTGGTTGCAGTGCTACGATCTGCCTGTCATTTACCGTTGGCGTAGGTCAGAAGTTGTTTGGTAGTCGTGTC
>CBRAFJ010000076.1:0-3719 GCA_967755195.1 uncultured bacterium
TGTCTATTTTACCGCTAACCCAGTAGAATCGCCAGTATTTGTCTAATCATTGACAATAACAGGAAATGCCGCAGCCACAATACTTTCGGCCACAGCCCCTCGAACAAACGCCGCAGTGGCTGTAGATGTCGAAACACCAGACGAGTTGCTAGTTGTTAACACAAAAACCACACTATCAGCAGTGGCGGTTCCTATACCTGCTGAGGATGCGATGCTGCCGGCCCCTCCAGCATCCTCCCCCTGACCAGAAACTGTGGCAATTCCAGTACTGGAGTAAACTCCAGTTCCAACAGCAGCGCCTACAGTTGCATTACTTGCAATACCAGCAGAGCTGCTAGCACTTGTAAAGATTGAAGCGCCAACGACAGAGTCTGCAGCTATTCCACTACTGGATGCTGTTGCAAGCGCAGTCAAACTCCCAACAACAGAATCTGATGCAACTCCAGTAGCTGCTGCGGCTGAGCCTGCTGTGGCCCCACTAACAACTGAATTTGTTGCGATGCTACTACTTGAGCCAAGACCCGCAAACGTATTTGAGCTAGCGCCAGATACGGCGCTAATGCTACTGGAAGCGCCTGCCGCTCCTACAACGTTTGCAGACGCTCCTGTAACTGTTCCTACACCAGAAGAGGCTGCGATGGTCAACCACAATGCAACGGCTGCGGTGGTTGAAGCGGCCACACCTGCAGACGATATGACACCGTTGAATATGTTAACCCCAACACCAGTGACCGTGCCGGTACCACTAGAGGCTCCGTTACTACCGCCTGCAGCCTCCTTAACGGTCATCGCAACAGTAGCTTCGTCGTCGGCAATTTGAGTGATGTTGAGAGAGGTATCTGTAGAACTTGTTAGACTTGTTTCACGACCAACGAAACCAGACTGGTTACCGAAGTCTTTGCCAGCACCAATACGTGTGGTATTGGCGCCTGCCGTGCCTGGAGACCCGCCACCATAAAAGTTGGAAATGAATCCTACTGCAACATTTCCGCCCTTTGTCGGCGTAAGAGTAGGATTAGCTTCATTCGCATTCTGTGTCGCTGCGATGGTGTTTTGAACTGCTGTATCGGCACCAGCTGACATCGTGATGCAGACAAAATACATGTCTGCGGTGGTCGTGTCGGTAGTAGTCTGGACGGTTTGAGTGCCTGAAGGGATACCAGCACCAAGAAACCACAGCTCAGCTTTACCAATTTCTCCAGCCGTGTCAGTCTGTTGAACTTGTTTGACTAGAGAAACGCCACCATATGTAATCGCAGTAATATTGTTAGCTGTTGCGGTAGTAATGACGGCCGCAACGACTACAGCATTGGGTACCGCACCGGACTGTGTATGAGAGAACGAAAAGTTCGTCTCAGTCCCGGTGCGGGTTGCCTCAGTCGATTGTACGTTAGAGAAGGCCATCGATTATCTTAGGAAGAATCGCCTAGTTTTTACGACTGTGACATTGCCAATTTCTGTGACGGTTTTAGTGATTTCAACACTATCGGCCGCATCTACAGTAATGGTCCATCCTCCTGCCAAGGCCGCATCGCGCTTGAACCGAATCCATGCACGAATATCTGCAACCTTGTTGATATTGCCATAGCCCCAGGCAGCAAACTCCTGCGCAGTTATAGCTCGTTCCCCTCCAATAGGGTCATAGCCCTTTGAAAATAGGACTGGAATCGCCATCGACTAGTCTTCAGTAATAGTGCTGGTCGTCTTCAGTCGCGGAATGACGCCAACTGCCATCGTGATGTTAGGCGTCACCGTACCGCTATAAAGTAGTTTATTAGACGTACCTGTACCTACACTGAAGTGAGTAATCGCGGCTCCTGGGGAAGCCGTGCACTCACCAAAGTCAATGTTGGCTACTGGCGAAACAGAACCAGCCGATACCGTCCACCCACCAGTTGTGCGAGCAACGTTAACCCGCGCATAACCAGTATACGCAGTCTCACTCGTTAACTGCGTGCCGGCTTCTCCAGGGTCTGCTGTGTGCAGCGCAACGGTAATGTTTGTTGCAGGACTCGTTGCTGTATTGTCAGCAAGATTCCCAATAGCTGTGGCATTAAAAATCAACTTCAGAACATCATCTTCGAACGTATTACCTTTACTCATGTTAGACCTCGATGTAGAAAACCGTATAGTTGACGTTGCTTGCGTTTGCAAGATTCAGTATGAGTGGCGCATCTACTGCTCCTCGTAGTCTTAAATTTACGTGGTCAATAGATTTACTAATCGTACTATCTTTAGGGAGATTGGCAAGAATGAATCCGGTGCCGGCTGCTCCGAATCGCCAGAAAACCGTATTGGTTGCCTCCAGGTTATACATTAGAAAATGTGGTTCGACTTTCTTGCCGCTTGCTGGAGTAATGATCGTGTTATTGCCAGCCGCGTTAGCTGTCCCACTAGCGATGGACAACATAATATCGATACCAGCAACACGTTCAATAGGCTCGTATGCTGAAAACTCCTGATATCCGAATCTTGTTACGTGCTTAGCTGCCGTTCGATGATACATCGTCGTCAGCCGCATAGCCGTCTGTGCTGTTCCGTCGTTTACGTAGCGAACGCGAAAGTATGGTAGAACTACCCGGAGCGGAACAGGCGGGTATGTCGTTGGGTCTGAGATAGTCACAGGAACCGACACGTCCCAGTTTGTCCCATCAACTGAGAATTCGAAGTAGAGTGTGCCTGCAGCCGTACTAGGCGTTGCGTAGATATGTAAACTAGTCTCTTGATACTCAGAAATATTCTCAGCGACGCCGGTAAATGCGCCACTAGCACCTAAAGACACTGTACTGGAGTTACCAATACTTTTAACAACGGCGCTAGTAAAAGCCATTAATGCTGCCCCAGTATCGTGACAACGACGTTACTTGCGGGTCCGAGAACCAATCCCGCAACGCGGCTACGAAAGTACAGTGAGGAAGAGTTCGTACTAGACCACTTGACTGTACCATCTCCATCAGTGTTGGTATGCTGGACTATCTGGGAGAAGTTGGTGTTATCTAGACTGCCCTCTAGTCGGATATCCCAAGTTGTGGGCGCTCCTCCCGTTCCCTTGACTTGAATACTAAACGACATAAGAGGATTAATCGACGTGTCGACTGTCGTGCCGTTCCCTGTCGTTGTGAAAGTATCGCTGCGAGTCTTGAATGAGTTGGCGCGAGATTCTAACGCTGCAACAGTGGCCTCAGTCGCCAATAAAGACGTATTCAGATTGGTGCCAGCGTTGGCAGTGACCGCCCCATCAACGGTTATGGAGTTTCCACCATCCTGAATGTTGACTGCCGACGCTCCAGCGGCATTCGTAACCTGCACCAGCCACGACGATGCCCCAGCCGCTCCCTGATTGACCGTGCCAATCGTCAGGGCTCCAGTTGTCAAAGAGCCGTCCCAGACTACCCATTTGAGTAGCGGGACGTCCCACCGCCATGTCAGGGACCGTTGTGTGGGGCGGTTCGTGTCACCGGCCATCAGCCTTGATTCTCGTCTTCAGACTGAGGATGGTTGATTCAATACCGTTACGGACATCTTGAGCGACGTGGGCGGTCGTGCGACCAAAACCTACACCAAGAAACGCAATGTTTGTCACGCAATCTTCAATGAACTGAGACTCTACCGACATGCCGGGCTCGAACTGCACGACATTGCCGGTCTCTCGGTCGACGATTTGCATGAGGAAGCGGGACTTGGCCACTACAGTCTCCTACATATCCCGCCGTTTAGGC
>CBRAFJ010000077.1:0-3653 GCA_967755195.1 uncultured bacterium
CTATCATGACGTTAGGTCGCCCAGCGCTTACCGGGTTGTTAGTTAGGTTCCATAGCAAACGCATTTGGGCGTCATTAGTGTCCTGGAACTCGTCAACCAGTATGTACTGATACTGTTCTTGCAGGTTCAGACGTAGGTCCGGGAATACCTCGAGGGCGTGGACAGCTCGCAGTATCATGTCATCAAAGTCGTATAGGTTGCGTGCTTGCATGGCTAACAAATAGTCATAGTAAATGCCCGCAACAGCATGCAGTCGGCGGCTGCGTTTTTCGTCTTTTAGCGTCAGTAGTCCGTCTTCACGTTTTTCGCACCATTCACGTTTCCAGGCGCTGAGTGGTTTGGTGCTGTCTTGTTCTATTGATTGTTCTAAGGCTAAACCTAGGCTGGATTCGACTAATTCGTGCAGTGGTTCGTAGGTCACTAGGTCATACGGATCTTCACTATAGGTTGCAATGTCGGCAACCAAAGTCTCGATATCACCAAAGCTTTTTTTGCTAAGTCTGGCAGCAAAAGCGTCGTTCAAATGTGGTCGTAGCCACTCGGTGAAACGGTCGTTTCGTTCTAGGATTTTCTCTAACTCGTCTGACGTGAGGCCGCTTTTTTTCAGGTCACTTATGGCGCTTTGGGTATCACGCAGATAAGTGAACTGATCGTTCATCTGGACGGCTAGAGGATTGTCATGTGGAAGTTTTTCGAAAATTCCCTGCAGCACCTCGTAGCTGCTCAACTCGTCGGCAGGACGAAAGTGAGCGCCGTGGTAAAAATATTCGGCATTGTGGTTGATGATTTCCGAGCCAAAACTGTGAAAAGTATGGATGGCAACTTTGTAGGCATCAGACCCGATAAGTCCGGCTAGACGTTCACGCATGGCGTATGCGCCAGATTCGGTATAGGTCAGACACAGTATGTTTTGCGGCAAAGCGTCGGTTTTGCGCAATATGTTAGCAACGCGCATGCTGAGCAGCTCGGTTTTGCCGGTGCCTGGCCCTGCAACAACCATGACTGGGCCGTCGATCGTATCGACAGCCTGCTTTTGCGCCGTATTTAGCGACGCATACCGCTCCTCAAAACTCTTCATTAACTCCATTGTAACAGGAGTGATACAATACAGAGTAAGATGAATGCCGATATATATGACGATATCGCGTTGGAGTCTATCGCACTGGAGCAGTTCGGGAAACGACTCGATGTTCAGACCGTGATAGTCCGCGATATTCCCACTACCCACACCACGACGGCTAGCGTTTTTCTAACTACGAAAAATCAGCTGTATGCATTGGTCCAAGGCCGCGCTCCTTTGACACTGGGTGATGTACGCAAGCTAGTAAAACGTATGGGGCTTGAGGCCGAAGCCTATCTACCGCCAGCGCATCGTCCGAAATATTTTGACGAGATCGCCATGGAAAAATTCAAGTCAGTCTATCCTGGCAGGCATGATGTGTCGGACGCTGACCTGCGTTTTTATCGTCTAAGCGCGCCGTACAATCCTGCGCTGGTGCTAATATCGGCCGTGACAGATGGCACTATACGTCAATTCGACTCGGCAGACAGTAGCAACTGGCGAACTGCGGCAAAATTTGCCTACCGCAGAATCCGCACTAGTTAGTTTTTTAGGTCGAGAACAACTAAGTTTTCGATATGTGGAGTACGTGGGAAAAAGTTGTAACCACGGTGCGCTAATATGCCGTAACTGGCGGCCAGGAGTGCGACGTCGCGGGCTTGGGTGACTGGGTTGCAGCTGAGGTAGATTATGCGAGCTGGTTTAGTTTCCAAGAGTCGGTCGATCACATCCTGGTGTAGGCCGGCGCGAGGCGGGTCGACGATGATGGTTTTGTCACTCACTATGTGTTCCAAGGCTTTTTCGCTTGGCGCCAAAACGGCATTGGCACTGAGACCAAGCTGGTCAATGTTGCGGCGCATTTCGCGGACGGCATTTTCGTCGACTTCGACGAGCGTGACGTTGTCGCCACCGATGGTTAGGCCGATCGAGCCGACTCCGCTATATAAATCAACGGCTTGGGTCGTTTCGTTTGGCGCGGTTTGTACATAGTGCTGCATGTCACGTAGAGCTTGTTCGTAGACGGGTATGTTAACCTGGAAAAATCCTTCAGTCGCGTAGCGAAACGGTACGTCGAGTATTTTGTCGCTGAGCACGATGTCTCCAAAACTGGCTAATCGTTCAGTGATCCGACTGGCTGGCGAGCGTGGGTCGCTGTAGATGATCTCCCCGCCTTGGGCTGGTAGATTTTCGGCCTCATCTGCTGTTACAACATCTTTTAGCTTGTCTTTTACATACAGTTGCCAGACGCAGTTTCCCTGTTGGTCACAGCGGATTAACAAGGTTTTTAGGCTACGCGCCGGGGTACCTTTTTCATGTAGAAGGTCGCGAATGGCACGGGCTAAAACATTGATTTCTTCGCGAGCTAGGCTGGTGCTCGGAACAGGTATTTTGCCTTTGCTGCCACGTCGAAAAAACGCCAAGTCCAATGTCTCCGCGCCCTGTTCGTCGGTGTCGCCCCACCAGCTGAATTCAACTTTGTTACGGTAGCCATACTGGACATTATCGCTGTAAACTTCTATGGCCTCTGGCAAAACTATGTCGTGCAATTCGAAGGCTTCTTCTATGAGTGCGGCTTTGTAGTGTTGTTCGGCCGTGAAGTTCATGATCTGCCACGGACTGGTGCTCAGGTAGCTACCGGGATCACGTGGTTCAACGCGTTCGCTGCTGGCATCCGCGACATTTTCAACGATTCCCTCAACCATTTTGCTCTTCTTTTTGGTGATGCGCGCCGTGACGGTTTCGCCCGGCAACCCACCCCACACAAAAGCTTTTCGGCCGTCGTCTATAGTTCCTAGCGCCTGACCGCCGCCTACTATTTTGTCCAATTTTAGTGTTGTTGACATCTGTTTCATTCGGCTTTTTAGTATAGCATCAATGTGCGTGATACGTATTTTCCGGTAGACAAACTACCAGCTGCCGCTCGCGCCACCACCACCGAAACTACCGCCGCCAAATCCACCACCCCCGCCGCTGAATCCGCCGCCACCGCCTAGCGTTGTTCCGCCAGCCCACCACGCGGGCGTGTGGCCAGATTTCTTGGCCTTCTGGAAGTTTTTACTGACACTAAAGTCAAAAAACAAACCAACGACCATACTGACTATAGCGATCAGCACGATTAGCCACCCGCCGACAAACAAAGCACTGATTATGGCGCCTAGCACGGCTCCCAGTATTCCACCTGGCCACCAACGTTTGGTGCGGCCTAGTATGGCTCCGAGCCATATGACACCTGTGACGCCGAACAACAAGATTGCTCCACCAATTTCTCCGACTATGCCTAACCAGCCGTTAGATTCGTCCTCCTTTAGCTGCAAGTCTTCGCGGTTCTCGACCGCCAGTACCATGCCCTGTAGGCCCGACTCGATACCGGCGTAGTATCTGCCGTTTCGAAACTCGGGAGCTATACGATCGTTGATTATCCTAGACGCACGAGTGTCTGTCAGGTCACCTTCTAGCCCGGTGCCAACTTCTATGCGCATGCGGCGATCGTCTTTGGCTATTAACAGCAATGCGCCGTTGTTTTTGCCCTTTTCGCCGATCCCCCATTCGCGTGCGACGTTCAGGCTAAAACGTTCCAAATATTCACCGTCTT
>CBRAFJ010000078.1:0-3600 GCA_967755195.1 uncultured bacterium
CGGTTGCCGGTTCCAGAGGCCGCAACGGCCACAAACAGTCCGTTGCCGTAGGTGACTGAGCGCCACAGATTGTCGGCGGCGGAAGTGCGAGGCGTCCAGTTAGTGCCGTCGGGGCTAGTCATGACCCGGTTGCCGGTTCCAGAGGCCGCAACGGCCACAAACAGTCCGTTGCCGTAGGTGATACCGTACCAGTCGTTGTCGGCAGCTGAAGTGCGTGAGATCCAATTCACCCCAGCCGTCCGTTCTTCTTGCCCAAACCAACGATGCGAAGCTTGGGTGAGTTGGGACACGTGAGGCGTCAACGCTACCAACTGCCCAACGCTAACCCCCGCCGTGCCGGCAGTAGCCGTTCTGGTACCTGTAGCCGCACCTACACCGGTAAGCTGTTGGTCCGCCAGGCGGGCGGCAGTTAATGTACCCGAACCATATGATTTAGAGTAAGTCCGATCAGTCAGAGGTGAAACGGCTGCTATTGTGCCGTTATTGGCCACGCCGAACAGGCCAACAAGTAACGCATTGTCAACGGTGGTCGTAACACTCGGAGCAGTGATAGTAGTACTCGATGTATTAGCTTGTTTGGCACTGGTATTTATAGGAGTCGTGGGGTCTACACCCGAATAACTTGATATAACGCCCGAAGCCTGATGATTCCCTGTCCAGCTCCAGCTATAGCTGCTTGGCTCACTAGCGCCCGCCACTATGTAAAAGCTTTCCATAGCTATTTCATTACTCGCCGTTACTTGCCGTTGGATAGACGTCCAACCCGAGGGCGCCGTAAAAGTAGTGTTCCCTGTTATGGTGATGGCTGCGATTATGACATCGTTCTGCGCTGTCCCCGTTGGCTTACTTAGTGTAAGAGACGTTGCGGCAACTGGCTTAAGGGCAATGAGGTGGCCGATATTGACAGCAGCTGTCGAGCCTGTGGTAGCGGTTTTTGTGCCTGTCGCGACACTAGCCGTACCCGCACCGAGCAAAGTATCAGCGCCAGCGGTAGAGGTACGACTAGTGCCACTTCCACCAGTACTCTGGTTCTGGGCTTCAATAGCTGTCAGCGTGGTAGCAGTATAGGCTGTACCATGGGCCGTACCAAAAATACCGACCAGCATATCATTGTCTACTGTAGGCGTTATACTTGGAGCCGTTACCGTCGCACTCGAGGCATTGGCTTGGCCAAGGCTCGTATCGATAGGTGATGCGTTAACGTTCGTGTAAGTTAAGATAACACCTGATGCTTTGTTGGATGTGAAACTCCATGTATACGTCCCAGACTCACCTGCGGCAGCTACCTTATAGTAAACAACTTGGGTTAGAACAGTAGTCGAGTCACGTTTTGAGTCGAGGAGTGTCCAGCCTGACGGAACGGTCGTAATACTGGTTCCGGAACCCCCGCGAACAGTGAGGCCGGCGATCATGACATCACCCTCAGAGGTGCCGGTCGGCATCGTTAGGTCAAGCGAGCCCGTACCACCACCGTTATTGTTTGAGTTAGTCCCTACTAAAGTGATCTGACTACCTACACTTTTTGAAGAACTTGCACGTAGAGAAATGGCTGCTTGCGCAACATTTGAGAACAGGTACACCACGGAGCTGAGCAGCATCACAAGGGCCAGACCGAAAATTGATAGGCGCCTGAGCGGGATGTTACGTTTGCGTCTGCCGCCTATCTGCCAAAACCGGTGTTTACGTTCATTGATCCTCATTAGTTCGTGTACTGATAGCTTATCTCGCCTATTCGCACGGCGTTATTTGATAGCGATGACAGCTTGATGCTGACTGTGACAATGTTGTTCGCTGCGAAGGTACAGCCCGAGAGTGCTACCGATTGCTCGACCCACAGCGAAGCCGTACCAGGAAGCACAGATGTACTGCTGGCACATGCCGTACCACTCGCATCCTTGACCGTTACCTCGATCTTGTTATTCGATGTGCTAGTCGAGCCACCGTATGCCCAGATCTTGAAGGTCCCAAAACCACTCACGTATTCACTCGGTATGGCTGTTCGTACCACGATGTCATAGTCGTTGAGCGTACCGGTAGAGTTACTCCAGCTGTAGTAGTTATGCATATTTGTACCATCAAAGTCGGAGGTCAACGTACCGGTGTTGTTACTGCCGTCCGCGCTGATAACACCGCCCGGGTATTCGGGCACGATCGTAATCTTGCGTGTTTGCCCACCGCCACTGCCGGTGCCGATACAGTCAGTCCAAGCCCCGCCTTGATAGCAGCGGAACTTGCCGGCGTTGGAGTTGTAATACATAGCGCCGTTTGATCCAGTTGGGTCACCTGAACCGGTTTTAGTATCAAGAACGAGGACGGTACCAGTAGTATCGCTCACACCGATACTGACTATGCTTGCTGAACTATCGATATTAAAGAGACTGGCGACGTTGAATTTCGCTGCATTTGCAGATCCGCCAATGCTAAATGTGGAACCGTTGAAGGCGTTTGTACCCGTAAACGTATTGGAACTAGCGATACGGCCAAAGTCGGTGCTGTCGAGGGTGTCGAGAGTATCGGCGTTGGTACTCGCTCCTGCTATACAGTCAACCCAAGCTGCCCCCTGGTAGCAACGGAATTTACCAGCGTTGGAGTTGTAGTACATGGCACCAATAACACCTGTCGGATCACCTGCATCGGTTTTTGTGTCCAGGACGAGAACACTACCCGTAGTATCGCTTGTACCGACAGTAATACCTCCAAGTGCAGATAATACCCCTTCGATATTCGCATTGTATGTCTGGAGATTAGTGGTAATAAGGTTTTGTGCCATTACAGAGTATGTCGCGATAAGGTTGTTCGTAGTTATGTTGTTACTAACAGTTACGCTTCCCTGTACATCTGCTGTTATCTTCTGACCAGTTCCCTTATAGATTGCTACGTTTGGCGAAGAGCCAACCATTGCCAAATGTTGACCATCAGGACTCCAGGCGACAGAATTTCTCGTCCAGCTAGTGAGTGTTGCCGGGTCGGCTAGTTTCGTAAAGGTATCATCGGATCGTTTGTAAGTAGTAGCAAACGGCGAGTTAACGTGGCCTACTGTCAAATATAGGCCGTCGGGGCTGAAAGCAGAGCTAGTCCCGATGCTCGGTGGCAGTGTTGCTGGGTCGGCTAGTTTCGTAAAGGTATCGCCAGAGCGTTTGTAGATATAGACGAATGGCGAGGAACTGGTTATGAGGGTCATATACTGACTATCTGGACTCCATGCGCTAGCGTACGCGAAACCAGTGGTTGGTATCGTCGCTGGGTTGGAGAGCTTCGTAAACGTGTCACCGGAGCGTTTGTAGATGGTGATGAATGGCGAACTGGAGTGCGCCACACTCATGTACTGGCCATCGGGGCTGAAAGCGGTGCCTTCAGCAGTGCCGGCGGGCAATGTCGCTGGGTTAGAGAGCTTCGTAAACGTGTCACCGGAGCGTTTATAGATGGTGATGTACGGTGAGGTCGTATGCGCCACGCTCATGTACTGACCATCGGGGCTCCAGGCGGTGTCGTTGCCGGTACCCGCTGGTAGTGATGCTGGGTCGGCTAGTTTCGTAAAGGTATCGCCGGAGCGTTTATAGATGGTGATGTACGGTGAGGTCGTATGCGCGACACTCATGT
>CBRAFJ010000079.1:0-3566 GCA_967755195.1 uncultured bacterium
CAGGCTACACGGCCAGATTGCTATGGGTGTTATCTTGCTCGACGACATCGTGGCGACTTTTGCTCTGTTGTTCGTCGCGGCAGCTGGTTCGGCCGAGGCTCTAGACCTGACAGACATGCTTCTGCTAATAGGAAGGGGTGCTCTGCTGGCTGTTGGTTTGGTCGTCAGCGCAAAACTAATGCCGCGGCTCATAAAGTTCATGGCCGGGTCGCAAGAGTTGCTATTTATATTCACAGTGGCCTGGGGTTTTGGCGTCGCAACCCTGTTCGACATAGTCGGTTTTAGCCATGAAGTCGGTGCCCTGTTTGCTGGCGTTAGTCTGGCTTCGCTACCATACGCTACCGAAATGGCGGCTCGTTTAAAACCACTGCGCGACTTTTTCATCGTGCTATTTTTCGTAGTACTCGGCAACAGCCTCGGCTTTAACGCCCTACAACAGAGCATCGTACCGGCTCTGATATTGTCACTAGTTGTCATGATCGGAAAACCGATCTTTGTCATGAGTAGTCTAGGTGCACTCGGCTATACCAAACTAACTAGTTTCAAAGCGGCCATAAACCTATCGCAGATCAGCGAGTTCTCTATCATCCTGATCGTATTTGCTGCTAGTGTGCACCTGGTGCGACCAGAACTGACGGCAGTTATAACCCTAGTAGCTCTCATAACCATCAGTATCAGCACCTACCTGATGAAATACGACGACGAACTGTATCGGCTACTAGAACCTGTACTGCACGTCTTTGAACGCAAAAATGTCAAAGAACGCAAACCGGGACACGAGTTTTATCCGATCATCTTGTTTGGTTATCACAAAGGCGGCCACGAATTCCTGCGCGTTTTCCGCCAAATGAAGGAACGCTACCTAGTTGTCGACTATGACCCAGAAGTCATCGAGCACCTGGACCGTCAGGGTGTCCGCAATACTTATGGTGATGCGACTGACGAAGAATTCCTGCACGAAATAAATGCCCACAAAGCAAAACTACTAGTCAGCACCGTCACCGACACCGGCGTCAACCGTTCCCTGCTGGGATACTTGCGCTATCACAATCCGAGCGCCGTTTTCATCTGCCACGCCAACGGTTTTGACGAAGCAGCCGAGCTATACAAACACGGTGCGACCTATGTCATGTTGCCACATTTCTTAGGCAGCGAACATATCGGCAACTTTATAAAAAAACACGGTTTCAACCACAAAGCTTTCGACTCTTACCGCAAGCAACACGTTATATCTCTCGGTCGCAGCGCCCTAAAGAGCTAGACTGGCGCCCAGGGCTAGACTCTGGCGATTTCGACGCCAGTTTCCTTGTCACGCATCGATATATAGGATCCACCGATGGTCAAAACTCGTTGTCGAGTCACGTTGTCGTCTGTCTGAGTCCGCACGGGACGACGTTCTGGCGCTGGCTGGGCACCTCCTGCAATACTTACTTTTGCAAGAGCACGTTTTTTCTCCATAGCACGTAGATTTTTTTCGCGGATTTTTAGCAGGTCGGCACCCATGTCGTCCAGTGCTGCACAACCAGAACAAACAAAGCACGAGCCAACCATAGTCTGTGCAAAACAAACCTGACATTGACCCGACCGCCAAATATTTTCCATCTTTTTGGATGCCTGGTTCATGCCGTTGTCAGTATTAGCGGCCGTACCGGTGGCACATTCGCGGTCATAGTTGCCGTTGGAAACTTCGGCACTAACAGCACCGTCACTGTTTGAAGATATTCTAACCCCCTGTGAGGCGAGTTTGATAGCAGCCGCGGTATTTTTGCGCTCTTGCTCCAGTACGTCTTCACCACGCCCCAAACGCACGATATCGGCAATTGCCTGCATGTGGCTGTCGACTAGATATGACTGGTTAGCTATCTCGTTCATGGCGTTTTGCTTGTCGACAAACTGCGAACCAGCGTAGCTATGTTCACCGGTTTCCTGGTAGCGTGCGTTGTCGTAGACAAGCTTGGCACGCTCTACTAGCTCGTCAACTAGCATTTCGGGCTCACTGGTTGCAATCAAGCTAGAGTCCGCGAGAACGCGTTCTGAGGCCTCTAGGGTATTTATACCCAACAGCTCGCCGACCGCACGCATGCCAGCAGGGCTATTGTGGTCTAGGGTAAATAAACGACAATCCAATCCCTGCTCGGTTTTGTAGTAAATACGCGCAAACGACCTCATCAGGTCGCGCCGATAGCCTTTTATGCTGGTTTCACCATTTACGACAGCATCGGGAACTTTGGAGAACTTCACCAGTACATCACCATCTAGCTCGCCACGACCGAACGAGTCCACTAGCAGAGCTTCCTCGTGCTCTAACCTGAGGCGTTCAACCTCAAAGGCCTGGTCACCAGTGAAATTACCCAGGCCGCGCTGTAAGGCTAGCAATGTTTGGTTGTGAAATGGCCTATCCTGGGTGTCACTTTTGGCGTAGGCAGCGCCGTCGCGCATCTCGTAGGAAATAGTTGTGTCTATCGGGTAACCCAGGCGCTCAGCGATGTCGGTCATCTCTTCAAAACGACGCGCTGCCTCGTATCGTTCGTACCCCCGGTGTCGTATAGTCTCTATAGTGTTTTGCATATAAAAAACGGTGTCCCGAAAAGAAGCACCGTTTTTTATAACTAAACGTTTCATCTCCTGCTCGGGAAGCCCATATGATCGTTAGGCGCGTATCGGACTTGTCCAGCAACTACCCTCATAGACTGCTTGACTTACCGTTGCGGCACAGCTCACGAATCTCACGTGATTCCGCACTAACGTTGGGTTTGTTTGTTAACGTAGAATGATTGTACCCCGCACATATGGTGTCAGGCAAGTAAAAAACACCACTTCACGTAGTGCTTTTTACTATTTAACTGAGGTCAAATCTATGCTTCCCCTGGTGTGTCCTCTGCATCCGCTTTATGTAGCGGCTTTTCCTTTAGAGTGAACACTAGAACGGCTGCCACTAGCATAAGTGTGGCCGATATCTGGAAGATGCGCTGCAGACTGTCAGAAAAGGCATGTTCGACTTTGCTGGCACATGCTTCCTGCTTGTCCAAAAAGTCTTTTGTCACCTGCTGGCGCTGCTGCTCTGGCATACCAGACACCGAAGCCTTGAACTCGTCGGTTATTTTCTGCTTTGTTTCCGGCATATTTAGGTTCAGTAGCGTATTGCTATCGTTCATGTCACCTAGCTGTTTGGCTGCTGGGCTGCTAGCAAGGACTTTGACATAGCTGTCATCCTGGGAAATATGTGGACCGAGATGAGCAGTGATACCAGCTGTAAGCATCGCACCGAACACTGCTACACCGACAGTCGAACCTAGGCTGCGGAACAACTGGCTCGAGCTAGTCGCTACACCGATGTCACGCTGTTTGAACTCGTTCTGTACCGCTAGGTTCATAACAGGCATGACGACACCTAGGCCGGCACCTAGTATCAGCATTGCAACAGCCTCAAACATGTAGCTACTCTCTGGAGTCAGCGTACTCAGTACACCAACCATAACAGTTGCGACCACTATACCGACCTGCATAAATATCTTGTAGCGACCGGTTTTGCTGATGATACGACCAGAAGTTATAGAACTTGCCAT
>CBRAFJ010000080.1:0-3563 GCA_967755195.1 uncultured bacterium
ATGGTGCCGAGACTGACCTGGACCTGGGTCACTACGAACGTTTCCTCGACATCGAACTGACTCAGAAAAATGCCACTCTGTCTGGTCGACTGCTGCGCCAGCTAATAGAAGATGAACGGGCTGGCAAGTTCGGCGGTAAAACCGTTCAGCTAGTGCCGCACCTAACTCAGTCTATCCAAAACGCGATCGCTGAGGCCGGGAAGGGTAGCGACGTCCATATAGTTGAAGTTGGTGGCACAGTCGGAGACTACGAGGGGCTGAGCTTCATAGAAGCCATCCGCGAGTTTTCACTGCGGGTTGGTCGTGAGAACTGCCTATATGTTCACGTGGTTTACGTACCATTTATCAGCACGTCAAAAGAGTTCAAGAGCAAACCTGCTCAAAACGCTCTGAGCGACCTGCGTGGTTTTGGTATAGTGCCTGACGCTGTCATTGTTCGCAGCGACGAGGCGGCACCAGTCTCTATTGCCCGAAAACTGGCGATGTTCGGCGGAGTTTCCGAAGAATCCGTCCTGATGATGCCAAACGTCGACAGCGTGTTTCGTATACCGGACATTGTCGCCAAGTCTGGCCTGATGAGTCGTCTGGTATCGTTCACCGGTGTAAAGAAAAAGCCAAACCTGAAACAATGGGAAGCTTTGGTTGCCAAACAAAAGGCTAAAAAGTCTAAAACAGTTCGTGTAGGCATGGTGGCAAAATACATGGACAACGAAGACACCTACATATCTGTGTTGGAAGCCCTAAAAGCGGCCGCCTGGCACGAGGGAGTAGGTCTGGAAGTCGTCTGGATAAATGCTGAGGAAGCAGGAACGGCTGACTTTGCTAATGTCGACGGAATTCTCGTTCCGGGTGGCTTCGGTTCGCGTGGTGTCGAGGGCAAGATAGCGGCGGCGCAGTATGCGCTAGATAGCAACAAGCCGTACCTCGGTCTATGTCTCGGTTTGCAAGTTGCTGTGGTTGCTAGTGCACGACGGGGCGGGTTGAAAAACGCTAACAGTAGCGAATTTGACCCTAAAACCAAGCAAAATGTTGTTTACATAATGAACGGCCAAGAGGGTCTGGAATCGACTGGCGGTACATTGCGCCTAGGCGACTACACTGCAAAGCTAGAAAAAGGTAGTTTGGCGGCAAAGTTGTATGGTGAGACCAAAGTTGTTGAGCGTCACCGTCACCGTTATGAAGTGAACCAGGCTTTCCGCGCGGACATCGAACGCGGCGGTCTAGTTGTGTCAGGCACCAGCCCAGACGGCAAACTGGTTGAATATGTTGAAGCGCGTGAACATCCGTTCTTTGTTGCTACTCAGGCACATCCGGAGTTTAGGTCACGCCCAACTAGCCCACACCCACTGTTTGTAGGGCTAATCCGCTCTCTGTTATAGCCATGCGTTGCATGGATGTAGCACAGCCTCACTCTGTAAAAGACGGGAATTACTCGTCTTTTACCCTCGTTTCGTTGTGCTATAATTCACCTCAGAAAGATAGGCGATACTTCAAGCTAGCCGAGTTCCCATAGCTGCGCAGAGCGCTCGGACAAACTAGTGAGGCCGTAACTTTATCATCTGTGCACTCCATGTCCGACGGTCGACGGAAGTGGCTGTAATGTAAAAAAGGAAACAGATCATGGCAGACAAAAAAGGCCTAAAAGACTCTGACGTCGAACAGTACATGCAGTGGCAAGAGCTTTCGAAAGCACACTGGAGTCACTGGCGCGCTTGGGGTAGCTGGTTCAGCTGGGGTTCACCGGTTGGTCTCGCACTCTTCTTTATCGGGTGCGCGACAACTTTCTGGATCATCATGCGGGCGATCTAACAAAAAATACGACTCGTTACTGAGTCGTATTTTTTATGTCCAACACTTCCGGCTATTGTTTGCCGTTAATGTCGTGGCCGCCAAATTTGTTGCGCATCGCAGCGAGGAGCTTGGTCGCGAATGTCACCTCTCCCTTTTGCGAAGCCAGGCGGACGTCAAACGACGCCTGAATAGATGGTAGGGGGATGCCGAGGTCCTTGGCGGTCTCTAGTGTCCAACGGGCCTCGCCACTCTCTGCGACTACACCTTCGATACCATCAAGACTTGGGTTTTCGTGGAGCGCCTGGCGCGTCAGGTCGTTGAGCCAGCTAGTGACAACGCTACTTTGCTGCCAGACATCACCGGCACTAGCTAGGTCTAACTCTTTGTATGGACCTTCGCGCAACATACGGTAGCCTTCGGCGAGTGATTCCATCATGCCGTATTCGATGGCGTTGTGGACCATTTTGACGTAATGGCCAGCGCCGCTTGGGCCAAAATAGTTGTGTCCACCACGAGGGACGGCCAGAGTGTCGAGAACGGGCACAACTTTTTCGTAACTGGCTTTATCGCCGCCGACCATCATAGAAAAGCCGTTTACGATGCCCCATACACCACCGCTGGTGCCGATGTCGAGTAACTCACAACCTTTGGCGGATACTTTGTCGGCGCGTGCCTGGTCGCCGCGGTAGTCACTGTTGCCTCCGTCGATGATGATGCTGCCGGTCGGTAGTATTGTTAGCCAGTCGTCCATTTCGCTTTCGATAACGTCTGCTGGCACCATAATCCATAGTACTACTGGCTCGCCACTAAATGCGTCTACGACATCTTTTTTCTCATAAGCAGGGATGGCGCCGTAGGTTTTGGCTTCATCAACTTTGTCGGCGCTGCGGTTGTGGGCAACAACTTCGTGGCCAGCTTCGACGAGTTTTTTGGCGATCTGTCCGCCCATGCGGCCGAGTCCGGAAATGGCTATTTTCATGATTTTTCCTCCTTATAGTCTGTAAACAGTGTACATTTGTCGACTAGTTTCAAAAACTGCGCCGGCTGGTCGTTTGGCGGTATGTCTTCACGGATTAGGCGACTCAGAGTAGGGAACTTTGCTTCGCCGAAGGCTGCTATGACGGCTTCATTCAGGCTTGCGATGGCAGGGGCTGTCATGGTAATGCGCTCGAAATCATCACCAGTAAAATCAGCTGCGTAATCTTCTGATGTTACCGCAGGTGAGTTAGGCTTGATACCGGCGGTATGGCCATCTGGCCCTATGCCGAACAGCCCAACAGAGTAATCTGTTTTGTCGAGTAGCTGATGGAGCTTTTCGGCAAATAGTTTAGTGGTTGTCTGGCGGTCGTCTCCGGTTAGCACACGGTATAGTTGTGTACCGGGTAGCGTGAAACCGGCGTCGAGCAGCTGTTGCCAATTTTCGTCACCGTGACCAGGTTTGCCATAACGTTCGTCGGTCAGTATAACGGACAAGTTGGAAACGTCGTAGTCGCGCAAGCCATTGGCAACTAGTCTATCTATGGTCATACCAGAACCACCCGTTATCAGCCAGGTAACTTTCTGCCCTTCTTTGAGGTGTGCGGCGATAACATCGGTCAGATAGTCGGCGACTGTTTGTGGCGAGTTAGCGTAGACATGTTTCATTCACAGGCACCCTTTACCAGTTCTATCAGCTCGTCGAGCGTTTCTGCGGTCGTGATACCTTTTTTGTTCAGGTAGGCAGTTTTGGACTCAGCAGTTTCACTGTCACTACCGACTATGGCGCCGGCGTG